>JANWZF010000204.1 GCA_025054905.1 Tepidimonas sp. | reverse complement strand
TATGTCGACTGAAGCCGTGGGCCGCCCGACCACGGGGGGCTTCGTCAAAACCCCCGGATGGCTGGACTGGTACGACGGTCCGAGCCGTCCACGCCTGGCGCTGCCCGCCGGCGCGGTGGATGCGCACTGCCACGTTTTTGGCCCGGGCGAGCGCTTTCCGTACGCGCCCGAGCGCAAGTACACCCCCTGCGATGCGAGCAAGGAGCAGCTCTTTGCGCTGCGTGATCACCTGGGCTTTGCGCGCAACGTCATCGTGCAGGCCACCTGCCACGGGGCCGACAACCGGGCACTGGTGGATGCCTGCCGCGCCAGCGGCGGGCGGGCACGCGGCGTGGCCACGGTGCGCCGCAGCGTCACCGACGCCGAGCTGGCCGAACTGCACGCGGCCGGCGTGCGCGGCGTGCGCTTCAACTTTGTCAAGCGGCTGGTGGATTTCACGCCGAAGGACGAGCTGCTGGAGATCGCCCAGCGCATCGCCCCACTGGGCTGGCACGTGGTGGTGTACTTCGAGGCGCAGGATCTGCCTGAGCTGTGGGACTTTTTTACCGCGCTGCCCACCACCGTGGTCGTGGATCACATGGGCCGGCCCGACGTCACCCAGCCGCTGGACGGGCCGCAGTTCGGCCTGTTCGTGCGCCTGCTGCGCGAGCATCCCAACATCTGGACCAAAGTCAGCTGTCCGGAGCGGCTGTCGGTGGCCGGACCGCCGGCGCTGCCCGGACGCTGTGGGCCCGGGCAGCCCCCGTACGCGGACGTGATCCCATTTGCGCGCCATCTGGTCGAAACGTTCCCCGACCGCGTGCTGTGGGGCACCGACTGGCCGCACCCCAACCTGAAGGATCACATGCCGGACGACGGCCTGCTGGTGGACTGGCTGGCGCACATCGTGCCCAGCCCCGAGCACCTGCGCCGGCTGCTGGTGGACAACCCGCTGCGCCTGTACTGGCCCGAACTGCTGCAAGGAGGCTGATCGATGGCCCTGCACAAACCCTACGCCGACATCCCCGGCACCGTCATCTTCGATGCCGACCAAAGCCGCAAGGGCTACTGGCTCAACCAGTTTTGCATGAGCCTGATGAAACCGGAAAACCGCCAGCGCTACCTGGCCGACCGGCGCGCGTACCTGGACGAGTGGCCGATGACCGAGGAGCAGAAGCAGGCGGTGCTGGAGGGCGACCTCAACCGCTGCATCCAGCTAGGCGGCAACATCTATTTTCTGGCCAAGCTCGGTGCCACGCACGGCAAGAGCTTTCAGCAGATGGCCGGCTCGATGACCGGCATGAGCGAAGAGGAATACCGCGCGATGATGCTGGCCGGGGGCCGGCGCATTGACGGCAACCGCTACCTGGGCGAAGACGGCGATGCCCAGCCGCACCGCCAGCCGCAGGGCAGCGGCAGCGGCAAATTGCTTTGACCCACCAGGAGGTCCCTGTTCCATGGCCCGCATCACCGCCTCCGTCTACAGCAGCCATGTGCCCGCCATCGGCGCGGCCATCGACCTGGGCAAAACGCACGAGCCCTACTGGCAGCCGCTGTTTGCCGGCTACGAGTTCTCCAAGCAATGGCTGCGCGAGCACACCCCGGACGTCGTCTTTCTGGTCTACAACGACCACGCCACGGCGTTCAGCCTGGAGCTGATCCCGACCTTTGCGATCGGTACCGCGGCGTCGTTTCCGGTTGCCGATGAGGGTTGGGGGCCGCGCCCGGTGCCCGAGGTCATCGGCCATCCCGAGCTGGCCAGCCACATCGCGCAAAGCGTCATTCAGGAAGACTTCGACCTGACCATCGTCAACCGGATGGCGGTCGACCACGGGCTGACGGTGCCGCTGTCGCTGATGTGCGGCCAGCCCACGCAGTGGCCGTTCAAGGTCATTCCGTTTGCGGTCAACGTGGTGCAATATCCGGTGCCTTCGGGCCGGCGCTGCTTTGCGCTGGGACAGGCGATTCGCCGCGCCGTCGAAAGCTTCGACGAAGATCTCAACGTGCAGATCTGGGGCACCGGGGGCATGAGCCACCAGCTGCAAGGGCCGCGCGCCGGCCTGATCAACGCCGAGTGGGACAACCGCTTCATGGACCGTCTGATCGACGATCCCGCGGGCCTGGCCCAGGTGCCGCACCTCGAATATGTGCGCGAAGCCGGCAGTGAAGGCATCGAGCTGGTCATGTGGCTGATCGCGCGTGGCGCGATGGCCGACGTGGCTGGCGGGCCCAAGCCGCGCGTGGCGCACCGCTTCTACCACGTGCCCGCGAGCAACACCGCCGTGGGCCATCTGATTCTGGAGAACGCCGCATGACGATCCAAGTCGCCCTGGCCGGGCCGGGGGCCTTTGGCCAAAAGCATCTGGATGCCATCCGCCACATCCCGGACGTCAAGGTCATCTCGCTGATCGGGCGCGACCCGCAGCAGACGCGCGAGGTGGCCGAGCGCTACGGCATTGCGCACACCACCACCGAACTCGCCGAGGCGCTGGCGATGAAGGAGGTGGACGCCGTCATCCTGTGCACCCCGACGCCGATCCACGCTGCCCAGGCCAAGCAGTGCCTGCTGGCGGGCAAGCACGTGCAGGTGGAAATCCCGCTGTGCGATGTGCTGCGCGAAGGCGAGGAGGTGCTGGCGCTGCAGCGCCAGACGGGGCTGGTGGCCATGGTCGGCCACACGCGCCGCTTCAACCCCAGCCACCAGTGGGTGCGCCAGCGCATCCTGGCCGGGCAGTACACGATCCAGCAAATGGACGTGCAGACCTACTTTTTCCGCCGCACCAACATGAACGCCCTGGGCCAGCCGCGCAGCTGGACCGACCACCTGCTGTGGCACCACGCGGCGCACACGGTGGATCTGTTTGCCTACCAGACCGGCAGCCCGATCGTGCAGGCGCATGCGATCCAGGGGCCGTACCATCCGGAGCTGAAGATCGCGATGGACATGAGCATCCAGCTCAAGGCTGCCAATGGGGCCATCTGCACGCTGTCGCTGTCGTTCAACAACGACGGCCCGCTGGGCACCTTCTTCCGCTACATCGGCGACACCGGCACCTACATCGCGCGCTACGACGATCTGGTGCAAAGCCACAGCAAGGGGCCTGAGACGCCGGTGGACGTCTCCGGGGTGGCCGTGTCGATGAACGGCATCGAGCTGCAGGACCGCGAATTCTTCGCGGCCATCCGTGAAGGGCGGGAGCCCAACGCCAGCGTCGCCCAGGTGCTGCCGTGCTACCAGGTGCTGCACCAGCTGGAGCAACAGCTGCTGGCCGACAATGGCCCGGCGCCATGCTGACGGGCGCCGCGATGGACGACCGTGCCGGGGCACAGGCCGGCATGGCCCCGGCCTGGCCGCTGCTGAAAGCGCCCCCGACCCCGTGGCCGACGCGCCGTCTGGGGCCGTTTGCGGTCTCGGCGATGGGCCTGGGGTGCATGAACATCTGCCATGCCTACGGCGAGCCGCTGGCCGAAACCGACGCGGCGCGCCTGCTGTGGGCGGCGCTGGACGCCGGGGTGACGCACCTGGACACCGCCGCCCTCTACGGCTTTGGGCTGTCGGAAGCGTGGATCGGCCGCCATCTGAGCGCACACCGTGACCGCTTCGTGCTGGCCAGCAAGTGCGGCATGACCGGCGTGGACGACGGCCGCGGCGGCAAGGTGCGCGTCATCGACGGCCGACCCGCCACCCTGAAGGCCACCTGCGACGAGGCACTCAAGCGTCTGCGCACCGACGTCATCGACCTGTACTACCTGCACCGCTGGGACAAGCAGGTGCCGATCGAAGACAGCGTCGGCGCGCTGGCCGACCTGGTGCGCGCAGGCAAGATCCGCGCCATCGGCCTGAGCGAGGTGTCCGCTGCCACCCTCCAGCGCGCCCATGCGGTGCACCCGATCGCGGCGGTGCAGTCGGAATATTCGCTGTGGACGCGCAACCCCGAACTGGGCGTGCTGCAGGCTTGCCGCGAGCTGGGGGTGGCGTTCGTTGCGTTCAGCCCGCTGGGCCGTGGGGTGCTGACCGCCACGCCACCGGACCCTGCCGCCTTGCATCCCAAGGATATCCGCCGCGCGATGCCGCGCTTTGCGCCGCCACACTGGGCGCGCAACCTGGCGCTGCGCGAGCAGCTGGTGCGGCTGGCTGCCCAGGCCGGCTGCACGCCGGCGCAGTTGGCCCTGGCCTGGGTGTTGTCGCGGGGGCCCCACGTGCACGCGTTGCCGGGCACCACGCGCCAGGAGCACCTGATGGAGAACCTGCAGGCGCTGCGCCTGAGCGTCGATGCGGCGCTGCTGGCGGAGCTGGAGGCGGTTTTTGCCCCCCAGGCGGTCAGCGGCGCGCGCTACAACGCGCAGGGTGAAGAGGAAGTCGACACCGAGCGGTTCTGAGATGCAGCGCCGTCCACCTCGGCGGCCTGCAGCAGCAGGCTGCGCAGCCAGCGCTGCGCGGGGTCGTCGTGGTCGCGCCGGTGCCAGACCAGGTACATCGGCAGCGGCGGGCAGGGCATGGGGGGCGTGGCTTGCGCCAGCCCGGCGAGCAGATGCTCACCGAGGCGTGACGGAGCGGTGGCCAGCAGATCGCTGCCGCGCAGCAGCGCGCCCAGTCCAGCAAACGCCGGCACCGTGGCCCGGATGTGCCGGCGGATGCCCCGGCGCGCAAGCCAGTCGTCCAGCGCCAGCGTGCGCCGGGGTTCGTACACCACGGTGACGTGCTCGGCCGCCAGATAGTCGGCCAGGGTGGCGGGGGCACTGCGCTGCGTCGCGTCGTACACCACCACCCAGCGATCCTCAAAAACACGCCGCTGCAGCAGGTCATCGGCCTGCGGCGGGCGCGGCGTCAGCAGCAGGTGGGCCCGCTGCTCGCGCAACAACTCCGGCGTCGGCGCCCCGCTGGGGATGATGCGCAGCGTCACACCCGGGGCCAACGCGCGCAGGCGCTGCAGCAACCGGGGCAGCAGCACGTCACGTTGCAGATCGTTGGCGGCGATCGTGACCTCGGCCTGCCAGCGCGCCGGCTCAAACACCGGGGCGTGCGCAAAGCGCTGCAGGGCCTGCAGCAGCTCGCGCGCCGGGCGGGCCAGGCTTTCGGCGCGCGCGGTGGGCACGATGCCGCGGCCGCACTTGACGAACAGCGGATCACCCAGCAGCGCACGCAGCCGCTGCACGCCGTGGCTCACCGCCGACTGGGTCAGCCCGAGTTGCAGCGCCGCGCGGGTGATCGAGCCGGTTTCCAGCACCGCCAGCAGCAGGCGCAGCTGGCGGCCATCGAGCTGCAATGCATCGAAATCATTCATGAATCCAATCATCTTCGATGCGTTTTTTTTGCGCAAGCCAAGGCGCACACTGCGCATCGTGGTGCCGGGCCTGCGCCGGTGCCGCGATGCATCCGAGGAGACCGTTTCCATGAGCAGCTCATCCACCCCTCACCGCCCGATCCCGGGCACGCAGCCCTTCGATGGTGGGTTGGCCCGGCGCGGCTACGCCCTCAACAAGATGTGCTATTCGTTCAACGATGCCGCCAACCGCGAGGCCTTTCGCGCCGACCCGGAGGGCTACATGGCCCGCTATGGCTTGACCGAGGCGCAAAAGGACGCCGTGCGCAGCGGCCAGGTGCTGCGCATGCTGGCCGAAGGCGGCAACGCCTACTACCTGGCCAAACTGGCCGGCATCTTTGGCTGGGATATGCAGGACATCGGGGCGCAGCAGACCGGTGTGACCAAGGCCGAGTTTCAGGCCAAGCTGGTGGCGGCCAACCAGCAGTGCTGAACCACGCCCGCCCGTTTTTCCCCACTGGAAAAGGAGATTCCCCCATGGCCCAGATCGTCGGTGGCCTGGCCACCTCGCACATCCCCGCCATCGGCAACGCGATTGCCCGCGGCAAGCAGCAAGAGCCGTACTGGAAGCCGTTTTTCGATGGTTTCCCCCCCATCCACGCGTGGCTGCGGCAGGTGCAGCCCGAGGTGGTCGTGGTGTTCTACAACGACCACGGCCTGAACTTTTTTCTCGACAAACTGCCCGCCTTTGCGGTGGGGGCCGCGGCCGAATACCGTCACGCCGATGAAGGCTGGGGCATCCCGACGACGGCTCCGCTGGCCGGCTGCCCGGAGCTGTCGTGGCACCTGGTCGAGCAGCTCACCGCTGCCGAATTCGACCTGACCGTGTGTCAGGAAATGCAGGTCGATCATGCCTGCACGATCCCGTTTCAGCTGTTCTGGCCCGATCAGCAGCCGGCGCCGGTGCAGATCGTGCCGATCCACATCAACACGGTGCAGTTTCCGCTGCCGACGGCACGCCGGGTGTACGAGCTTGGGCGGGTGGTGGGGCGCGCCCTCGGCCGCTGGGACGATGCGCGCCGCGTGGCCGTGATGGGCACCGGCGGACTGAGTCATCAATTGGAGGGCGAACGCGCCGGCTTCATCAACAAGCGTTTCGACCTGCAGTTTCTGCAGAGCATGGAAACCAACCCGCAGTGGGCCACGCAGTTCTCCGACCGCGAGCTGGTGGAGCTGGCCGGCACCCAGGGCGTGGAGCTGCTGATGTGGCTGGCCATGCGCGCGGCACTGACCGAGGCGGGCAGCGGCGTGCGCCTGGTGCACCGCCACTACCACATCCCGATTTCCAACACCGCGACCGGCGTCCTCGCGCTGGAGGTGCTGCCCTGAGACGGCCGGCGGCGCTGCGGCCGGGCAGTGCCCCCCAGGCCTGCCCCGCCGCGGTCTGCCTTCACAGGTTATCGAGGAAGCTGCGCAGCTTCTCCGAGCGGCTCGGGTGCTTGAGCTTGCGGATCGCCTTGGCTTCGATCTGGCGGATGCGCTCGCGCGTGACGTCGAACTGCTTGCCGACTTCCTCCAGCGTGTGGTCGGTGGACATATCGATGCCGTAGCGCATGCGCAGCACCTTGGCCTCGCGGGGGGTTAGCGTGTCCAGGATCTCCTTGACCACTTCGCGCAGGCCAGCCTGCATCGCCGCATCCACCGGTGCGATGTTGGTCGTGTCCTCGATGAAATCGCCCAGGTGGCTGTCGTCGTCGTCGCCGATCGGGGTTTCCATCGAGATCGGCTCCTTGGCGATCTTCATGATCTTGCGGATCTTGTCCTCCGGCATGTCCATCTTTTCGGCCAGGATGGACGCATCGGGCTCGACGCCAAACTCCTGCAGGTGCTGGCGGCTGATGCGGTTCATCTTGTTGATGGTCTCGATCATGTGCACCGGGATGCGGATGGTGCGCGCCTGGTCCGCAATCGAGCGCGTGATGGCCTGGCGGATCCACCAGGTGGCGTAGGTGGAAAACTTGTAGCCGCGCCGGTATTCGAACTTGTCCACCGCCTTCATCAGGCCGATGTTGCCTTCCTGGATCAGGTCCAGGAACTGCAGCCCGCGGTTGGTGTACTTCTTGGCGATCGAAATCACCAGGCGCAGGTTGGCTTCGATCATCTCGCGCTTGGCCTCGCGCGACATCGACTCGCCGTCGTTCATGCGCTTGTGGATGGCCTTGAGCTCTTCCAGCGGCACCACCACCTGCGCCTGCAGGTCGATCAGCTTTTGCTGCAGCTCGTGGATCGCCGGGATGTTGCGCCCGAGCACCGCGCTCCACGGCTTGCCGGCAGCCGCCTGGCGCTGTACCCACTGCAGGTTCAGCAGGTTGGGCGGGAACTCGGCGGCGAACTTGTCCTGCGGCATGCCGCATTTGTCGACGATGATCTTGCGCAGCTCGCGCTCGACCTTGCGCACCGTCTCGACCTGCTGGCGCACCGTTTCGCACAGCGTCTCGATGGCCTTGGCGGTGAAGCGGATCGTCATCAGCGTTTCGGTGATGCGCGCCTGCACCTCGCGGTAGCGCGGCGTGCCCCAGCCTTCGGCTTCGTAGATCTGGCGCAGCTCATCGAAATGGCCGCGGATCACGTCGAAGCGGCGCAGGGCCTCCTGCTTGAGCTCCTCCATCTTGCGCGTCAGCGCCTTGGAGCCGCCCTTGCCATCGTCGTCGTCCTCGTAGTCGTCAAAGTCCTCTTCGGCGACGTAATCGTCGGCCTCATCGCGGTCGGCAAAGCCGTCCACCACACTGGAGATGATGAGGTTGCCGGCGCGGATGTCGTCGGCCATCTTGAGGATGTCGTGGATGGTGGCGGGCGACTCGGAGATGGCCGCCATCATTTCGTGCAGGCCGCGCTCGATGCGCTTGGCGATTTCGATTTCGCCCTCGCGCGTCAGCAGCTCCACCGTGCCCATTTCGCGCATGTACATGCGCACCGGGTCGGTGGTGCGGCCGAATTCGCTGTCCACGGTGGACAGCGCGGCTTCGGCTTCCTCTTCGGCTTCCTCCTCGGTGGTCACCGCAGTGGGCGCGCCGGTCAGCAGCAGGGTTTCGGCATCGGGCGTCTGCTCGTACACCGCCACGCCCATGTCGTTGAGCAGCGAGACCACCACCTCCAGCGTTTCCTGCTCGACCAGCTTGTCGGGCAGGTGGTCGTTGATCTCGGCGTGCGTGAGGTAACCGCGCGTCTTGCCCAGCTTGATCAGCTGTTTGAGCTTTTCGCGGCGCAGCTTGGCTTCCTCTTCGGTCAGCACCGTGTCGTCCAGGCCGAACTCCTTCATCAGGGCGCGTTCCTTGGCCTTGGACAGCTTCATGCGCAGCGGCTTGGCCTTCTCGGCCGGTTCGGCCTCGCTTGCCTCGGGCTCGTCGGGCACGGCTTCCACGTCGTCGTCGACCAACTCGTCGTCCAGCTCAGGCAGGTCGGCGTCGGCAAACACGTCGTCTTCAGCGGCCGCCTTGGCCTTGCGGCCGCGCTTGGCGCCGCCGCTTGGGCTGCTGGTGCGCGTGCCGCTGGACTTGGTCTTGCTCGCGCGGGCGGGTTTGGGGCAGGCCGTTTCGGCCGCGGAGGACTCGGCCTCCGCCACGCGGTCGGGCTGGGTGACCTCGGTGGTCACCTCATCAGCCTTCTTGGCGCGGCTGCGGGTGCGCGGCGCCGCGGCGGGGGTGGCGGTTTCGGTCTCGGCAGAAGGGGTCTTCTTGCTGCGGGTGCTCACGGCAAACGCTCTCCATCCGGCCTAGGGCCGGCCAGACAAATGCAAAGGGTTGTGACGATGCAGGACGGACACGGCGCGGCCACGGACACACCTTGCGGGTGCAGCCGCAAGGACGCGCGCCCCCAAGATGAGGGCAACCTGGCCATTTCGCAAGCTGGGTGGGCGAACATGGGGCGTGCAGTCCTTGCGGAAACGGGCGCATCCCGCGCCCTGCAGCCAGCGGCTCGTCGTATCCGCAGCGCCGGGCGACCTTGTCGGCGTTGACAAGGCCCGGCGGGCTCTGTCCGGAGGTGCTGCTGTCGCACTTGCGAAACACTCTATTATACCACTTCTCCTTTTTCCAAAGCGATGCGCTCGTCGCGCAAGCGACGGTAATGCTGCGCGGCCTCTGGGTCGTGGGCGCTGCGGGCCAGCCACGCGGTTTCCTGGGCTTTGAGGTATTCGATCCGCACCCGCCGCAGCAGTTCGCGCAGCTCGTAGCGCAGTTCGTCAGGCGACGGCTCAGGGGAGGGCGGGTTGCCCTGCAGCGCCAGCGTGCTGTCGTGCAGCGCCACGGCCAGCGCTTCAAAAGGCTGGCCGCGCAGCGCTTCGCGCAGCACGGCCCAGGGCTGCGCGCCGTGCTCCAGCCACTGGGCTTCCAGCCACGCAAACAGCGGGCCCAGCGGTGCGGGCTCCTGCGCCAGCAGCGCATGGTCATCCGGGGTCAGCCAATCCCAGGCCGACGGGGTGGTCAGCACGATGCGCGCGATGCGCTCGCTGCGGCCCAGCACCCCGCGCGTGGCGCGACGGATCTGCGCCGCGCCCGGGTCGGCGCGGGGTCCCCAGCGTGGTGGTTGCCGGGGGCTCGGCGGTGGAGGCGAGGGGGCCGGGGCGGGGCGTGCCGCCACAGGGGGCAGCGCACCGGGCGGCCGCGCGCGCCCAGACGGATCGGGCGCCTGCCACAGCTGCTGCAGCTCACGCGGCTCCAGCGTGGCCAGCTCCGCCAGTTCGTGCAGCAGCTGGCGCTTCAGCGCCCCGTCGGGCAAGGCTTCCCACAGCGGACGGGCTTGCGCCAGCGCGCGCGCCCGGCCTTCGGCGCTGCCCAAATCGCAGCCTTCGGCGGCCACCTCCAGCACAAAGCGGCTCAGCGGCGTGGCGGCCTGCACCGCGGCGGCAAAGGCCTCGGCCCCATGCTGGCGCACGTAGCTGTCGGGGTCGTGCTCGGGGGGCAGCAACAGAAAGCGGAACCGCCGCGTGTCGCTGGCCCACGGCAGGGCGGCGGTCAGCGCACGCTGGGCCGCGCGTCGACCCGCCGCATCGCCGTCAAAGGCAAACACCACGTCGTCGGTGAAGCGCAGCAGCTTGCGCACATGCTGCGGCGTGCAGGCCGTGCCCAGCGTGGCCACCGCATGGCCGAAGCCCAGTTGCGCCAGCGCCACCACGTCCATGTAGCCTTCCACCACCAGCGCATGGCCCGCCTGCCGGATGGCGCTGCGCGCCTCGTACAGGCCGTAGAGCTCTTCGCCCTTGTGAAAGACCGGGGTTTCGGGCGAGTTCAGGTATTTGGGCTCGCCCTGGTCGATCACGCGCGCGCCAAAGCCGATGACCTCGCCTTTGACGTTGCGGATCGGGAACATGATGCGGTCGCGGAAGCGGTCGTGCCGACGCGCCTCGTCACCCTGGCCTTCGGCCACCACCAGCCCGCACTCCACCAGACGCGGGTCCTGGTAATCAGCCAGCACCGTGGAGAGAAACCGCCGCTGCGCCGGCGCATAACCCAGCCCGTAGGTCTTGGCGATCGCGCCGGTCAGGCCGCGGCTTTTGAGGTAGTCAATCGCCCGCGGGCTGGCCTTCAGCTGCTTGCGGTAGGCCTGGGCAGCCTGGGCCAGCAGTTCGGTCAGACTCTGCTGCACCCGCCGCAGGGCGGCGGCGCGGGCTCGCTCCTCGGGCGAGCGCTCGTCCTGCGGCACGCTCAGCCCCAGCTGCGCAGCCAGGTCGTGCACCGCCTCGCGAAAGCCCGCGCCGGTGTGCGCCATCAGGAAATCGATCGCGTTGCCGTGCGCGCCGCAGCCAAAGCAGTGGTAGAACTGCTTGGCTGGGCTGACCGTGAAGGAGGGCGATTTTTCGGCGTGGAACGGGCACAGGCCCAGGTAGTTGGCCCCGCTTTTGCGCAAAGCCACGTGTCGGCCGACGACCTCGACGATGTCGGCGCGGGCCAGCAGATCCTGCAAAAAAGCTGAGGGGATGCTCACGCGCGCATTGTCCGCCATCGCCGCGGCGGCCGGGGCGA
>JANWZF010000134.1 GCA_025054905.1 Tepidimonas sp. | reverse complement strand
CGCGATCTCCCAGCTGTCGGTGTCGATGCCAACCTCGCGCTGGGTGACGATGCAGTTTTTGTGCGTGTGCACGAACTCCACCGGGTCTTCGATCGTGACGATGTGGTCGTGGGTGTGCTCGTTGCGCCAGTCCACCATCGCTGCCAGCGTGGTGGATTTGCCCGTGCCGGTGCCACCGACGACGATGCAGATGCCGCGCTTGGCCAGCGCCAGCTGCTTGAGGATCTGCGGCAGGCCCAGCTCGTCGATGGTGGGGATCTTGGCCGGGATCATGCGCAGCACCAGCCCCACCTTGCCCATCTGCACATGGGCGTTGACGCGAAAGCGGCCAATGCCAGCGGGGGCGATGGCGAAGTTGCACTCCTTGGTGCGCTCGAACTCCGCGGCCTGTTTGTCGTTCATGATGGCGCGGGCCAGCGCCTGGGTATGTTGGCCCGTCAACGGCTGCTGCGACACCTTGATGATGACGCCATCGACCTTGATGGCCGGCGGGAAATCGGCGGTCAGAAACAGGTCGCTGCCGTTGCGGCTGACCAGCAGCCGCAGCAGCTCGTGGATGAAGTTGCTGGCTTGATCGCGTTCCATTGCACGCTTCTGGCGCTATGGCGTCCGGTCAGACGGGGAAATTGTCGGGATTTTTGGCCTTGCTGCGTGCTTCGGCCGCAGTGATGATGCGGCGTCGCACCAGGTCGATGAGCGCCTGATCGAGCGTTTGCATGCCGTATTGCTGACCGGTCTGGATGGTCGAGTACATCTGCGCCACTTTGTTTTCGCGGATCAGGTTGCGGATGGCCGGCGTGCCGATCATGATCTCGTGCGCAGCCACGCGCCCGCGCCCGTCGGCGGTTTTCAGCAGCGTCTGTGAGATCACCGCCACCAGCGATTCCGACAGCATCGCGCGGATCATGTCCTTTTCTTCGGCCGGAAAGACGTCGACGATGCGGTCGATGGTTTTGGCCGCACTGGAGGTGTGGAGCGTGCCAAACACCAGGTGCCCCGTTTCGGCCGCGGTCATCGCCAGCCGGATGGTCTCCAGGTCGCGCATCTCACCGACCAGGATGACGTCCGGGTCCTCGCGCAGCGCCGAGCGCAGCGCCGCCGCAAACGAGTGCGTCATCGGCCCGACTTCGCGCTGGTTGACCAGGCTTTTTTTCGATTCATGCACGAATTCGATGGGGTCTTCGACTGTCAGGATATGGCCATGATCGTTTTCGTTGCGATGGTTGACCATCGCCGCCAGCGTCGTGGACTTGCCCGAGCCGGTGGGGCCAGTGACCAGCACCAGGCCGCGCGGCTTCATCGCCAGCTCGGCGAAGATGCGCGGGCAGTTGAGCTCCTCCAGCGTCAGCACCTTGGAGGGGATGGTGCGAAACACCGCCGCCGCGCCGCGGTATTGGTTGAACGCATTGACGCGAAAACGCGACAAACCGGCGACTTCGAATGAAAAGTCTACCTCCAGGAACTCTTCGTAGGCCTTGCGCTGCGCGTCGGTCATGATGTCGTAGACCATCGCGTGGACCTGCTTGTGGTCCAGCGGCTCGACATTGATGCGACGCACGTCGCCGTGCACCCGTATCATCGGTGGCAGCCCTGCGGAAAGATGCAGGTCAGAGGCCTTGTTCTTGACGGCAAAGGCCAGCAGTTGCGTGACGTCCATCCCGTGCTTTCGACGCTGCCCTCCGAGGTGCTTCGCCCGCAGCGTGAACCGGGCACCTCGGCGGCGTGGTTTTTGATCGATCGACTTATTATGGCCACGATTGCAGACAACCTCCAAGCCGTGCGTGCCCGCATCGAGGCGGCTTGTGCCGCCTGTGGGCGCGCGCCCGGCAGCGTGCAGCTGTTGGCGGTGTCCAAGACCTTCGGCCCCCAGGCGGTGGCCGAGGCGGTTGCCGCCGGCCAGCGCGCCTTTGGCGAGAACTATGTGCAGGAAGGGGCGGAAAAGATCGCCGCGCTGCGCGAAGCAGGCGTCGCCGGCCTGCAGTGGCACTGCATCGGCCCGCTGCAGAGCAACAAGACGCGGCTGGTGGCTGAGCACTTCGATTGGGTGCAGTCGGTGGACCGACTCAAGATCGCCCAGCGGCTCAATGAGCAGCGGCCCGCCCACCTGGAGCCGCTGCAGGTGTGTTTGCAGGTCAACATCGATGGAGCGCCGACCAAGGCAGGCGTGGCGCCGCAGGAGGCCGGGGCGTTGGCGCAGGCGGTGGCGGCGCTGCCGCGGCTGCGGCTGCGCGGCCTGATGTGCATTCCGGATCCGCAGCCCGAGCCCGCAGCGATGCGCCGCGTGTTGGCGCAGGCGGCGCGGCTGTTCCACGAGCTGCGCGCGCAGCTGGGCGCACCGCCGGACTTCGATACGCTGTCGATGGGCATGAGCGAGGACCTGGAGCTGGCCATCGCCGAAGGCAGCACGATGGTGCGCGTGGGCAGCGCGATTTTTGGCCGGCGCACCTACGCAGCCGATACGGCGGCTTGAGCAGCGCCGAGGCCCGCCCGGTCCTGCGATCTGCAGGAAGAGGGTTGGACCTCAGTCCAGCGTCATCAGCGTCGCGTTGCCACCGGCGGCGGCGGTGTTGACGCTGAGGCTGTGCTCGGTCAGCAGCCCCGCCAGCGGCCGGGTTTGGTCGGGCGCGCCGGTGACCACCGGCACCACGGGCCCCGGCCGGGCCGCCAGTGCCTGCTGCAGCGCCACCAGCGCGGCGGCATCGCCGTCGAACCACGCCACCTCGGGCGCTGCGGGCAGGGCCGCCAGGGCCTGCTCGATGAGGGGGCCGTCGACCAGCTCCAACGGCTGCCCGCCTAGCGCCTGCACCGCTTCCATCATCGCGCGGCGGGTGGCCGCCTCCTGCGCCACGCACAACACCTGCCGCCGTGGCAGCAGGCGGTAGGTGTCGCGCTGGCCGGTGGGGCCGGGCAGCACCACGGGGGCGCGCCAGTCGCAGGGGTCGGCCGCACCGATGAAGGCCAGCGCCCGGGCCACGGTGTCGGCTGGGGGGTCGGCCAGCAGCCGGTACAGGTACAACGGTCCGCCGGCCTTGGGCCCGGTGCCCGACAGGCCTTCACCGCCGAACGGCTGCACGCCCACCACCGCGCCAACCATGTTGCGGTTGACGTAGTGGTTGCCCGCACGCACGTGCGTGGTCAGCCGGTCGATGGTTTCGTCGATGCGGCTGTGCACGCCGAACGTCAGGCCGTAGCCGGTGGCGTGGATGGCCTCGATCAGCGCCGGCAACTGCTCGCGCCGCCAGCGCAGCACGTGCAGCACGGGGCCGAAGACCTCGCGCTCGGGCAGGCTCAGCCCGTGGAGCTCGATCACCGTCGGGGGCACGAACGTCCCGCTGGCGGTCTCGGGCGGCAGCGCCTCTTGCCAGATGGTGTGGCCGCGCGCGCGCATCGATTCGATGTGGGTCAGGATGGCCGCGCGGGCCGGCGCATCGATCACCGGGCCGATGTCGGTGGCCAGCCGCGCCGGGTTGCCCACGCGCAGTTCGGCCAGCGCGCCGCGCAGCATGGCCAGCAGCCGCTCGGCGGCTTCTTCCTGCACGCACAGCACGCGCAGCGCCGAGCAGCGCTGGCCCGCGCTGTCGAAGGCCGAGGTCAGCACGTCCTGCACCACCTGCTCCGGCAGCGCGGAGCTGTCCACCACCATGGCATTCTGGCCGCCGGTTTCGGCAATCAGCGGCAGCGCTCGCGCGCGCCCGTTGGGGTCCAGGCGTGTACGGCCGGCCAGTGCGCGCTGCAGCAGCCGCGCCACCTCGGTGGAGCCGGTGAAGACCACGCCGGCGATGCGCGGGTCGGCCACCAGCGCTGCGCCCACCGTCTCACCAGTGCCGGGCAGCAGCTGCAACACGGGGCGCGGCACGCCTGCGGCGTGCAGCAGCGCGGTCATGCGTGCGGCCACCAGCGGGGTCTGCTCGGCCGGCTTGGCCAGCACCGGGTTGCCGGCGGCCAACGCGGCAGCGATCTGGCCGGTGAAGATGGCCAGCGGAAAATTCCACGGGCTGATGCACGCCACTGGCCCCAGCGGCGCAGCCTCGGCTGGCCAGTGCGGGTCACTGATCTGGGTGGCGTCAAAGCGCAGAAAGTCGATGGCCTCGCGCACCTCGGCCACGGCGTTGGCTGCGGTTTTGCCCGCCTCGCGCATCAAGAGCGCGACGAACGCGGGCAGGTCGGCCTGCAAGGCGTCGGCGGCACGGCGCAGGATCGCTGCGCGGACGTGGGGGGCGGTGGCGGCCCAGCTGGCGGCGGCGGCCTGCGCCGCCGCCACGGCACGGGCCACGTCGGTCAGGCTGGCCTCCTCGACCCAGCCGAGCAGGTCGCCCGCATCGGCCGGGTTGACGAGGGGGCGCCGTGGGCGGTCGCCTGCGGGGGGCAGGCCGTCGGCCAGCAGGGCGGTGGCCTGCAGCGGTGCGGCACGGCTGGCATCCAAGGCGTGTTGCAGCGTCTGCAGCTGGCTTTCGTCGGCCAGATCGATGCCGTGGCTGTTGGGGCGTGCAGGGCCGTACAGGGCCGCCGGTGCTGGGATGCGAGGGTGGGGCAGGCCCACCGTGCCCTCCTCGCGTGCCCAGGCTTCGACGGTGGTCACCGGGTCTTCGACCAGCGCTTCCAGCCCGATGTGGGGGTCGGCGATGCGGTGGACGAAGGAGGTGTTGGCGCCGTTTTCCAGCAGGCGGCGCACCAGGTAGGCCAGCAGCGTCTCGTGCGTGCCAACCGGAGCGTAGATGCGGCAGGGCCGGCCTAGCCCACCGGCCTCGACCGGCGCCACCACCTGCTCGTAGAGCGGCTCGCCCATACCGTGCAGGCACTGGAACTCGTACTGGTGCGGATGCCACGCGGCGGGGTCGGCCATTTCGTAGATCGCCGCCAGCGTCTGCGCGTTGTGGGTGGCGAACTGGGGGAAGACGGCGTCCGGGGCGGCCAGCAGCCGGCGCGCGCAGGCCAGGTAGGCCACATCGGTGTAGGCCTTGCGCGTGTAGACGGGGTAGTCCAGCCCGTCGAGCTGGGCGCGCTTGATTTCGCTGTCCCAATAGGCACCCTTGACCAGCCGCACCAGCAGGCGGCGGCCACTGCGGCGCGCCAGCGCGATCACGTGGTCCACCACCGCCGGGGCGCGCTTCTGATAAGCCTGGATGACGAAGCCCAGGCCCGCCCAGCCGGCCAGCGACGGCTCGTGCGCCAGGCGCTCCAGCAGATCCAGCGACAGTTCCAGCCGCTCGCTTTCTTCAGCGTCGATGTGCAGGCCGATGTTGACCGCGTGCGCTGCCTGCGCCAGTGCCAGCAGGCGGGGGTAGAGCTCGTCCATCACGCGCGCATACTGCGCACGGCTGTAGCGCGGGTGCAGTGCCGACAGCTTGATCGACACGCCTGGGCCGTCGATCACGCCGCGGCCGGCGTTGGCCGCGCCGATGGCGTCGATCGCGGTGCGGTA
>JANWZF010000065.1 GCA_025054905.1 Tepidimonas sp. | reverse complement strand
CTGCGCCAGCAGCGCCAGCCGGCGTTGGCGGGGCCACTGCCACTGCGGCTGCCGCTGCGCCAGTGTACGCCACCAGCGTCCCCAGGGACGATCGGTCCACGTCGCTTGCGCACCCCAGCGCAGCAGCGGCAACGGCACCAGCCACAGGGCCAGCGCGAGCAGCAGCGCCACGGCCGCCCACGGCCAAGGTGGAGTGCCCCAAGGCCACACCGCGACCGAAGGCAGCAGCGTCAGCGCCAGTGCGGCGGCCAGCGCACCCAGCCACACCAGCGCCCACAGGCCGATCACGCGATCCAGCAGCACGCTGATGCTGGCGTGACTCCAGGGCACGCCCAGACGCTGCAGCGCCCAGACGCGCCACAGGTCCCCACCCATGGTGGCGCCGGGCAGCACCGCATTGAGCGCCTGCCCGCGAAAATAGGCCCACAACGCCCAGCGACCGTCCACCCGATGGCCCAACCAGTCCGCCAGGGCCCGCCAGCGCCCGGCACACGCCGCGTTGGCCAGCGTCGCGGCCAGCAGACCCACCACCACCCAGACCGGATCGGCCGCGCGCAAGGCATCCAGCACCGCGGCCCCACCGACCCAGCCCAGCAACGCGCCCAGCAGCAGCAGCGTCACCGTCAGCCGCAGCCAGCGCCGTACCCCCGCCGACCGCAAGGCCACAGCGCTCATGACCGCTCCGGGGCGGCCGCGGGCAGCGCGCGCGTGTGGTATTGCGGCCGCGCCGCTCCCTCGTGATAGATGCGGATCAACAACTCGCCGATCAGCCCTGCGACGATCAACTGCGCGCCCATCAGCACCATCATCACCCCCGCCAGCAGCAGGGGACGTCCACCGATGTCCTCCCCGCCCAGCTTGATGCCCAGCAGGTACGCCAGGATCAAAAGCCCGGGCGTCAGCAGCCACAGCCCCAGCCCGCCGAATGCGTGCAGCGGGCGCTGCCGGTAACGCAGGAAAAAGACGATCAGCACCAGATCCAGGATGACGCGGAAGGTACGGTCGATGCCGTACTTGGACTGTCCACGCGTGCGCGGATGATGGCGTACCGGCACCTCGACGATGCGCGCTCCGGCCTCCCGCGCCAGCGAGGGGATGAAGCGATGCAACTCGCCATAGAGCCGGATGCGTTCGATGATCTCGCGCCGGTAGGCCTTTAGTGCGCAGCCATAATCGTGCAGGGGCACGCGCGTGGCCCAGGAAATCAGGCGGTTGGCCAGCAGCGACGGCAGCTTGCGCGACAGCGCCTTGTCCTGGCGCTGATGACGCCACCCTGAAATCACATCGACCTCGGGATCGTGCTGCAGGCGTTCGATCAACGCCGGGATGTCGGCTGGGTCGTTTTGCAGATCCCCATCCAGCGTGACGATGTAGCGCCCGCGGGCCCGCTCAAAGCCGGCCTGCAGCGCGGTGGACTGTCCGTAATTGCGTGCCAGGGCGACAGGCCGCAGCCATGGGTGCTGCTGCGCCAGCGCCGCCAGGATCGCCACGCTGTCGTCCTGCGAGCCATCGTCGACGCAGATCAGCTCGAACGACCAGCCCGTGGGCGCCAGCGCCTGGCCGACGCGCTGCACGAGCTCGGCCAGGTTGTCGCGCTCATGGTAGACCGGCACCACCACCGAGACATCCAGCGCAGGCGCCCCCCCCTCGGGCCCGCATACGGGATCGGCGACGGCGGCAAGTGGGGAGACGGCAACGGCATCGACAGGTTGCATGATCAGCAGACGACGGCTCGAAGAGACAACAACGGCGGCGAGTATCGCACCAACGTGGCGACCTGCCCCCAGCCACGCTCTATACTGCGCCCACCGTTGCGCGCAAGCCCTTTGAATTCACCATGTTCTTCGCTTCTTCGCCCATGCGCATCACGGTCGCCGGGGCCGGCTACGTCGGGCTGGCCAACGCGCTGCTGCTGGCCCAGCATCAACCGGTGACGGTGTTGGACATCGACCCGCGCCGGGTGGCGGCCCTGCAGGCGCGTCAGCCCACGGTGCACGATGAGCTGGCCGCGCGCTGGTTGCGCGAGCGCCCCGACCTGCAGCTGAGCGCCACGACCGACCCCTTGGCGGCACTGGCCCAGGCCGACGTCGTCGTGGTGGCCACCCCAACCGACTACGACCCCCTGACCAACGCGTTCGATACGTCCAGCGTCGAAAGCGTGGTGCGCCAGGCGCTGGCCGCCAACGCCCACAGCACGCTGGTGATCAAGTCGACGGTACCGGTGGGGTTCACGGCCCGGCTGCGGGCCCAGCATGCCACCGACCGCATTGTCTTTTCGCCCGAATTCCTGCGCGAAGGTCGGGCACTGGAAGACAACCTCAACCCCAGCCGCATCGTGGTCGGCGACCGCGGCCCGCGTGGCCAGCAGGTCGCCGCGCTGCTGCAACAGGGCTGCGCCCACCCAGCCGGGGTGCCGCTGTTGCTGACCGACCCCACCGAGGCCGAAGCGATCAAGCTGTTCGCCAACACGTATCTCGCGATGCGGGTGGCCTTCTTCAACGAGCTGGACACTTACGCCGCCACCCACGGGCTGGACACACGCCAAATCATCGACGGCGTGTGCCTGGATCCGCGCATCGGAGGCGGCTACAACAACCCCAGTTTCGGCTACGGGGGCTACTGCCTGCCCAAGGACACCAAGCAGCTGCTGGCCAATTACCGCGATGTGCCACAAAACCTCATCGCGGCGATCGTCTCGGCCAACGCCACGCGCAAGGACTTCATCGCCGAGGACGTCCTGCGCCAGCTGCAAGCCCTGCCACCCCAGGGGCGCACGCCGGTCGTGGGGGTGTATCGGCTGGTGATGAAGCAAGGCTCCGACAACTTCCGTGCCTCGGCGATCCAGGGCGTGATGAAACGGCTCAAGGCCAAGGGGGTGCCGGTCATCGTCTACGAGCCCAACTACGCGGGCGACGACTTTTTCCACTCCCCAGTGTTCAAGGACCTGGGGGCCTTCAAGCAGCAGGCGGATCTGATTTTGGCCAACCGGCGCCACCCGGATCTGGACGACGTGGCCCATAAGGTGTACACGCGCGATTTGTTTGGGGGAGACGCGTGATCGGCTGCTTGGCCGTCCGCTGCCGTCAGCCAGCGCCGACAACCGGGCTCGGCCGCCAACCACGGCAGGATCGGTCCCGCGCATTCTGGCCCCTGGCATCGCCGACCCTGCGGGCTCGACCCAATTCGTCAACCCATGCCTGAAAAACAGTTCAACACCGCCGGCCCCTCGATCCCTGGCGACCACTACCTGCTCGATCCGCTGCGGCGCATCGACCTGGAGGAAGTGCTGGCGCTGATCGAGGCCAAGCGCTACTTCGTGCTGCACGCCCCGAGGCAGACCGGCAAGACCACGGCGCTGCTGGCGTTG
>JANWZF010000058.1 GCA_025054905.1 Tepidimonas sp. | reverse complement strand
GAGTACTCCTCGTCATCCCCGTTGGCGGGCTGGCCACCGTCGCGCCAGTTCACCATGCCCGACAGCGCAAACGCGCCGAAGTCATAGCGCGCCGCCAGAACCGTGTACTTGTCGCTGCGCGTGATCGCGTTGTTGGTGCGGCGCTTTTCGTCTTGGTAGCCCAGGCCCACGTTGAGGACCTTGGTGGCATAGCCGACCTTCAGCGCATAGCCGTCGCGCACGTCGGTGCCGGTCTTTTCGTTGAGCGCGTGGTCCACGCCGACATAGAAGCCGCCCAGATCGGGGCTGTAGTAGCTGATCTTGTTATCCCAGCGCGAGCTGTAGTCGCCGCCGCGCGCAAACACCCCGTTGCTCGAGGCGGTGAAAGCTGAGTCGAACACGTCGCGGCTTTGGCCCAGGGCGCGCATGTCGTCGTACACGGTGGTGCTGCGGCCGAGTTTGAGCTGACCAAAGCCACCGATCAGGCTCAAGCTCGCCTCACCCCGGAAAAACGGATCCTGCGACGCGCCAGTGTCGGGATTGAAGCGGTTTTCCAGCTGGAACGCCGCTTTCAGACCGCCACCCAGGTCTTCGGTGCCGCGCAGGCCCCAGCGCGAGGTGGTCAAGCCACCTTGACCACCATGGAACATCTGGTTGATGTTCTTACCCTTGTTGGCTCCAGCACCGGTGCCATCATCCTTGATCGAGCCGACGGAGAGATCGACGCGTCCATAGATCGTGACACTGGACTGAGCCAGCGCCGAGCCAGCCGCCAACAAGGCGGCCATCGCCAACAAAGACTTTTTCATCACACAACCTCTGGATTAGATAGAGACGACGCCCCTTGCGGTTGGGGCGTCCCGAAAGGTGGGCCGGGTCAGTCCAGCCACCGCGCCATTGCAGTGCAGCTGGATGACAGCGCCGTGAAGTCCATCGGTTTGAACCCTGGTTGTTGCGTTCAAACAACATGGGTCAGGGTCGAACACCCACCAGGCGTATCGTCCACGGCTCGCTGGAGGTGGGGTCCACCGTGACCTCCACCGCGCGCACATCGGCCGCGCCCGGCACCTGCAGGCGCGTCAGGTTCAGCACCGGTTTTTTCTGGTGCTTGAACGGGTTGTCCAGCACCAGCACGTGGCTGTCGCCGTGGATCAGCAGCACCGGGCGGCCCCACTGGGCGGCCAGGGGCACCAACGTTTCGCCGATGCTGGCGGCAAAGCCCGAATGGCGCGGGAACGTTTCCAGCGGCTGCTGGTTGTCGAACGGATCGGCCTGCATCGCCACCACCATGGCGCGTGCGTTGCGCTGCTGCGCCAGCTCGAAAGCGGCGCGCAGCCAGGCGATGTTGGCGCGGTCACGCTCAAAAAATTCGGCGGCCGCCCTGGGATCGCGGGTCTCGAAATTGTTGTTGCTGCCAACGATGTGCACCGTCACGAACAGCACGTCGCCGGCCCACCAGCGCTGGTTTTCCTTGTAGGTGGCAAAGGCCGGCAGCGCAGTGGACTGGCTTTCCACCGCGATGGGCTGCTGGCCCAGCGAACGTCCGGGCGGGAAGAAGCGCTGACGCAGCGCGTCCAGGCGCTCCAGCGGGTCGTAGCCGCCGTTGTTGGCGCGGTGGCAGTCGGTCCACTCGTTGTCACCCGGGGTATAAACCACCGCCCCGCGAAAACGCCCGAAATGCTCCAGCTGCGCGGCAAACTCCTCGTCGCTGCAGAGCGTGGAGCCGGACTTGAAATCGCCGACGTGGATGGAAAACGCCGGCTGCAGCGCGTTGATGCGCTCGATCAGCGCACGGTAAGGGGGGTAGCTCTGCTGCGGCGGACCGTAGGGCATGTCACCCAGGGCGACGAAGCGCACCGTCTGGGCGGCCGCGGTGGTGGCCAAGGCCAGGGCCGCGGCGGCCAGTCCACCGCGCGCCAAAGTTTTCAACATACGCAAGCCCATTCAACGAACTCCTTGGGGCTCAATCCGTGAGGTGGACAAACAGGGCAGCGCGGGGCTTTCGATGCGGCGGTGACGGGACCGTCGGCGGCGCGGCACCCATGCAAAACCGGCCCTGTGGGCAGGGCCGGTCGTGGATGGCGTTGTGGGCAGCGGCGGCCCCTCAGGTGCCGATGATGCCGCCGTCGTTCTTGGTGATGACGATGGTGGCCGAGCGGGGCCGTCCGCCGTCTGGCCAGCGCGAGATTTTGGTCGGCTCGTCCGGATCGCTGCGCTCGCTCGGGCTTTCACCAGGGTGCTGGATGTTGACGAACATCGTGCGCAGATCGGGGGTCATCACCACGCCCGTGACCTCGCAGCCGCGTGGCCCGACCAGAAAGCGGCGGATTTCACCCCGCGTCGGGTCGCAGGCCAGCATCTGGTTGTTCGGCAGGTTGACGTAGTCGCCTTTGCCCAGCGTCGAGGTGGACACATCGGTCTGGATCCACATCACGCCGCGCGCATCGATCCACAGCCCGTCTGGACTGCCAAAGATGTCGCCGCGGATGTTGCCCTTGGCCTCGGCGCGTGGCAGGGCCGGATCGCCGGCCAGCACAAAGTGGTTCCAGGTGAAACGGCGGGCATCAAGGTCGCCGCTTTCCTTCCAGCGGATGATGTGCCCCATCGTGTTGTTGGCGCGCGGGTTGGCCGCATCCGTGCCGGGCTGGCCCTGGCCGCCGCGGTTGCTGTTGTTGGTCAGCGTGCAGTAAACCTCTTTGCTGATCGGATCGACCGCGGTCCACTCCGGGCGATCCATCTTGGTGGCCCCCAGCAGATCGCTGGCCTGGCGGGCCTTGATCAGCACTTCGCCCTGGTCGGCAAAGCCATTGGCCGCCGTCAGCGGCCCCTGGCCATGCACCAGCGGCAGCCACTCGCCGCTGCCGTCGGCGTTGAACTTGGCCACGTACAGCGTGCCGTGGTCCAGCAGCTCGCGGTTGGCCGCAAAGCCGCCGGGCCTGACGCGGTCGCGGCTGACAAACTTGTAGATGTATTCGAAACGCGCGTCCTCACCCATGTAGAGCACGGCGCGGCCGTCGTCGGTCAGTGCCACGGCAGCGCCTTCGTGGGCGGCACGGCCCAGCGCGGTGCGCTTGATCGGCGTCATCGTCGGGTCGAACGGATCGATCTCGACGACCCAGCCGAAG
>JANWZF010000014.1 GCA_025054905.1 Tepidimonas sp. | reverse complement strand
AGGCGGCGGTGGAGGCGTTGCCATCGGAGTTGGCGCAGGCCATCACGCTGCGCGAGATCGACGGGGTGAGGTATGAGGAGATCGCGCAGGCGCTGGGCTGTCCGATCGGCACGGTGCGCTCGCGCATCTTCCGGGCGCGCGAAGCCATTTCCGCGCGCATCAAGCCGTTGCTGGAGCGTCAGTCCGGCAAGCGGTGGTAAGGCGCGATGACGACGACGGGATGAAGACGATGGACACGAAGACCAGAACCGGGATGGCGCTGCCGGCGGCCGAGGCGGGCGAGCCTGGCGTGGGCTGGTCGGCGCTGTTCGATGGGGAATGCACGCGCGAAGAGCTCGATGCCCTGTTGGCGTCGGAAGATGCGGCCCGGCGGGATGCCATCTGGGACACCTACCGCTGCATCGGCGATGCGCTGCGTGCGCATGATGCTGCGCAGCCCCGTGCCGCTGACCCTGCGTTTGTGCGGGCTGTGATGGCACGCGTGCAGGCCGAGCCGCATGCGACCCTGGCGGTGAGGCGGCCGCCGCGTGTGGCACTGCCGCCGGCGGCCAACGCAGCGTTGTGGCGTTGGCGCGCGCTGGCGGGGGTGGCGGCGCTGGCGGCCGTGGTGTCGGTGGCGTGGCCTCTGCTGCAGTCATCCGAGGGTGGGCCGGCGACGTTGGCGACGGCACCGTGGCCTGCCACGGCACCGGCGGTTGCCCCTGCGGCAGCGTCTGTGCCTGCCGGACGTGATGCGCAGTTGGAGGAATTCATGGCCGCGCACCGCGCCTGGGGCAGTGCCTCGGCGCTGCAGGCTCCGGCGGGCTTTTTGCGCACCGTGGCCTACGAGGCGGCGGGGCGATGATGGTGGTGGGGTGCAGCGTCCGGGGCGGTCGCGTGGGTTGGCGCGCGTGGCTGCGGTGGGGGTGGCTGGCGCTGGGCTGGCTGGCCACGGTGGCGGTGGCGGCCGAGCCCGCGGCGCCGGCGTTGACAGTGCAGGGTTGGCTCGAGCGGCTGCACGAAGCCACGCGCCAGCGTGCCTACAGTGGCACGTTCGTCGTCACGCGGGGCGAGGATGTGGTGGCGGCGCGCGTGGTGCATGTCTGCGACGGCCAGCGCCAGATCGAGCGCATCGAGAGCCTTAACGGACCGGCGCGTGTGACCTGGCGGCTGGACGACGAGGTGCTGACCCTATGGCCCCAGCAGCAGGTGGGCACGCGTGAGCGGCGCGAAACCCTGCGTCTGTTTCCTAGCCCGCTGAAGCCCACCGGCCTGAAGGTCGATGAGTTTTACCGTGCCGAGCTACGTGGGCGCGACCGGGTGGCCGGCTTTGAGGCCTGGGTGGTGGAGTTCGTGCCGCGCGATGCCTGGCGCTATGGTTACCGCATCTGGTCGGAGCTGCGCAGTGGGTTGGCGTTGAAACTGCAGACACTGGGGGCGGCTCAGCAGGTGCTGGAGCAAATGGCTTATACCGAGCTGCAGCTCAATGCACCGATGAAGTTGGAAACACTTCTGCGCCAAATGGACGACACGCGTGGTTGGCGCGTGGCGCGGCCGCAGCTGAGCAAGACCACGCCGCAGGCGCAGGGCTGGCGCATTGCGCCGGCGGTGCCGGGGTTTCAGGTGATCGGTTGCTGGCAGCGCGAGGCCGAGCCCGGGCGCCCGCGCCCGCCGTTGCAGTGCGTGTTGTCCGATGGCCTGGCCTCGGTGTCGCTGTTTCTGGGGGGCGGTGAGTCGGCTCCGGCGACGTCGCGGGCATCCGGCGCGGTGCAGGTGCGCGCGCAACGCATCGGCGAGACCGCAGTGGTGGCGGTGGGCGAAGCCCCAGCCCCGACGCTGGAGCGTTTGCTGGCGGGGGTCGAGCGGCTGCCTTGACAACCTCATGGGACGGCCCCAGTTGAAGGGGCGTTTCCATGGCTGACCCGTTGGAGGAAGATGCCAACCATGTCCAAGGTTCTGATTCCGCCTCGCCCGGCGCGGCGCTGGGCTTTGATCGGCGTGTCGCTGGCCGCCAGCGCAGCGCTGGTGTGGGCAGCGGTCCAGCCGCGCGCCGGCGCCCAGCCGGCCGCCGCTTCCAGTCCGGCTACCGTGGCGATGGCCAGCGCCCCCACGCCGGGCGTGCGCTTAAGCGGGCTGCCCGATTTCACCGTGCTGGTGGAGGAGGTCGGCCCTTCGGTGGTCAACATCCGCACCGTCGAGCGGGTCGCTCCCAGCCGGCCCCAGCCGGGCTCGCCCGAGGAGCAGATGCAGGAGTTCTTCCGCCGCTTCGGCATTCCGTTGCCGCCGGGCATGGCCCCGCGCAGCCCGGGGCCACGGGACGACGACGAGCGCGGCCAGCGGCGCCAGCGCGGTGTCGGCTCGGGCTTTGTCTACAGCGCCGATGGTTTCATCATGACCAACGCCCATGTGGTCGAAGGCGCCGAGGAGGTCATCGTCACCCTGCCCGACAAGCGCGAGTTCAAGGCGCGCGTGGTAGGGGCGGACAAGCGCACCGATGTGGCCCTGGTCAAGATCGAGGCCAGCGGCCTGAAGCCGGTGCGCATCGGGGACGTCGAGCGCCTGAAGGTGGGGGAGTGGGTGCTGGCGATCGGCTCGCCCTTTGGGCTGGACAACACCGTCACGGCAGGCATCGTCAGCGCCAAGCAGCGCGAAACGGGCGACTTTCTGCCGTTCATCCAGACCGACGTGGCGATCAATCCGGGCAACTCCGGCGGGCCGCTGATCAACATGCGCGGCGAGGTGGTGGGCATCAACAGCCAGATCTACTCCCGCTCTGGCGGCTTCATGGGCATCAGCTTTGCCATTCCGATCGATGAGGCGGTGCGCGTGGCCGAGCAGCTCAAGGTGCACGGCAAGGTGACCCGTGGCCGCATCGGCGTGGCCATCGAGCCGGTGGACAAGGAGCTGGCCGAATCGCTCGGGCTGCCGCAAGCCAGCGGCGCGCTGGTGCGCGGGGTGGAGGAGGGTTCGCCAGCAGCCAAGGCCGGCATCGAGCCCGGTGACATCATCCTGCGCTTTGACGGCAAGCCGATCGACAAATCGATCGATCTGCCGCGCATCGTCGGCAACACCAAACCCGGCACGCAGGCCAAAGTGGAGGTCTGGCGCCGTGGCACCACGCGCACGCTGACCGTGACGGTGGGCACGTTCGAGGACGACACGGTGGCAGCCGCGCCGGCGCGGCCCGACAGCGCCAAGGCCGGGCCACTGGGGCTGACGGTGCGTGAACTCAGCGCGGCGGAGCGCCGCGAGCTCAAGGTCAACGGTGGCGTGCGCATCGTCGAGGCCAGCGGTGCTGCGGCCGCCGCCGGGTTGCGCCCGGACGATGTGATCGTCGGCCTGGGCAACCAGCCTGTGGGCAGCGTGGCCGACTTCGAGCGGCTGGCCTCGGCCTGGCCCAAGGGACGGCCGGTGACCGTGCTGATCCGCCGCGGCGAATGGGCCCAGTGGGTGCTGGTGCGGCCCTGAGGTCGCGCAGCAGCGGCTGGCCCTACAATGACGGGTTGACCTCCAAGCCAAGGGGCGCGCTGCTGGCTTGCACGCCGCGCGGCAGCGCGCCCTTGTTTTTGCCATGAAGCATATCCGCAACTTTTCCATCATCGCGCACATCGACCACGGCAAGAGCACGCTGGCCGACCGCCTGATCGCGCGCTGCGGGGGCTTGAGCGAGCGTGAGATGACCGAGCAGGTGCTCGACTCGATGGAGCTGGAAAAGGAACGCGGCATCACCATCAAGGCGCAGACGGCCGCGCTGCAGTACACCGCCCGCGACGGCCAGACCTACAACCTCAACCTGATCGACACGCCGGGGCACGTGGATTTTTCTTATGAGGTCAGCCGCTCGCTGTCGGCGTGCGAGGGGGCGCTGCTGGTGGTCGATGCCAGCCAGGGGGTGGAAGCCCAGACGGTGGCCAACTGCTACACCGCGCTGGATCTCGGCGTGGAGGTGTTGCCGGTGCTCAACAAGATGGACCTGCCCCAGGCGGACCCCGAGCGCGCCAAGCAGGAGATCGAGGAGGTCATAGGGCTGGACGCGTCGGAGGCGATCGCCTGTTCGGCCAAGACCGGCCAGGGCATCGACGACATCCTGGAAGCGATCGTGGCCAAGGTGCCGCCGCCGCGCGGCAATCCGCAGGGGCCGCTGCGCGCGATGATCATCGACTCCTGGTTCGACAACTACGTCGGCGTGGTGATGCTGGTGCGCGTGGTCGATGGCAAGCTCGAGCGCGGCGACCGCATCCGTCTGATGGCCACCGGGGCGGCCTACCAGGTCGAAAAGCTGGGGGTCTTTACCCCAGCCAACCAGCCGCGCGACCGCCTGCAGGCCGGCGAGGTGGGCTATGTGATCGCCGGCATCAAGGAGCTGA
Source organism: Tepidimonas sp. (assembly GCA_025054905.1). Lineage (GTDB taxonomy): Bacteria > Pseudomonadota > Gammaproteobacteria > Burkholderiales > Burkholderiaceae_C > Tepidimonas. The sequence goes on along the minus strand of JANWZF010000014.1, from coordinate 12,073 downwards.
AGGCCGCGCGCGTGGGCGACACCGTCACCTCGTTCAAGACCGTCAGCGGCGCCAACCTGCCCGCTGCCACCGAGCCGCTGCCCGGCTTCAAGGAGGTGCAGCCGATGGTGTTTGCGGGCCTGTACCCGACCGAAGCCAGCGAGTACGACGCGCTGCGCGACGCGCTGGAAAAGCTGCAGCTCAACGATGCCTCGCTGCATTTCGAGCCCGAGGTGTCGCAGGCGCTGGGCTTTGGTTTTCGCTGCGGCTTTCTGGGCCTGCTGCACATGGAGATCGTGCAGGAGCGGCTGGAGCGCGAGTTCGACCAGGACCTCATCACCACCGCACCCAGCGTGGTCTATCAGGTGGTCAAGGGCGACGGTGAAGTCATCGAGGTCGAAAATCCCTCGAAGATGCCCGACCCGGGTCGCATCCAGGAAATCCGCGAACCGATCGTCACCGTGCACGTCTATGTCCCGCAGGACTACGTCGGCCCGGTCATGACGCTGTGCAACCAAAAGCGCGGCGTGCAGCTCAACATGGCCTACCACGGCAAGCAGGTGCTGCTGACCTACGACCTGCCGCTGGCCGAGATCGTGCTGGATTTCTTCGACAAGCTCAAATCCGTCAGCCGCGGCTACGCCTCGATGGATTACGAGTTCAAGGAGTATCGCCCCTCGGACGTCGTGAAGGTGGACATCCTGCTCAATGGCGACAAGGTCGATGCGCTGTCGATCATCGTGCACCGCAGCCAGGCCCAGCAGCGCGCCCGCGCGGTGGTGCAAAAGATGCGCGAGATCATCAGCCGCCAGCAGTTTGACGTGGCGATCCAGGCCGCCATCGGCTCGCAGATCATCGCGCGCGAGACCGTCAAGGCGTTGCGCAAAAACGTGCTGGCCAAATGCTACGGGGGCGACGTCACGCGCAAGCGCAAGCTGCTGGAAAAGCAAAAAGCAGGCAAGAAACGCATGAAGCAAATTGGCACCGTGGAGGTGCCGCAGGAGGCGTTCCTGGCCATCCTGCAGGTGGAGGAAACATGACCGACCAGAACATGGCCACGCTGACCGGCGTGGTGCTGGCCGCCTTTGTAGCCTACGCGGCGGCGTGGGCGCTGGGGGTGGTGGAGGGCAATTTCGCGCTGCTGCTGCTGCTGGCGGTGCTGGTCACGGGCGTTTACTGGGTGGCGGAAAAGCTGGTCTTCCTGCCGCGGCGGCAGGCGGCAGCGGCTGCCGCGCTCGAACAGCTGCGGCAGCGTCGGGTGCTGGCCCAATCCGTGGGCGTGACCGCAGACGGCCCCGATGAAGCCACCCTGCGCCAGCAACTGTTGCGCCAGCCGTGGTGGTTGGACTGGACCGCCGGGCTGTTTCCGGTGATCCTGGCCGTGTTCGTGCTGCGCTCGTTCTTGTTCGAACCGTTCAAGATCCCGTCCGGCTCGATGATCCCGACGCTGCAGGTCGGCGACCTGATCCTGGTCAACAAGTACCACTACGGGGTGCGCCTGCCGGTGGTGCACACCAAGCTGGTGGCCAACCACGAGCCACAGCGCGGCGATGTGATCGTCTTTCGATTTCCGCCCAAGCCGAGCCTGGACTACATCAAGCGTGTTGTCGGGGTGCCGGGTGATGAGGTGGCCTATCTGAACAAACAGCTCGTCATCAACGGCCAGCCGGTGCCGCGGCAGCCGGCCCCGGACTACTACGATGCCGAGGCGATGCGCTACCGCAAGCAGTTCATCGAAGAGATCGGCGGTAAACGTGTGCACACGCTGGTCGACGACGAGCAGCCGGCGTTCATCCCCGCGGTGGCGGATTTTGCCTACCGCGACCACTGCCGCTACACCGTGGAGGGCGTCATTTGTCGGGTGCCGCCAGGACATTACTTCGTGATGGGCGACAACCGCGACAATTCGCTCGATTCGCGCTTCTGGGGCTTCGTGCCCGACGACCACATCGTCGGCAAGGCGTTCTTCGTCTGGATGAATTTTGGCGACCTCGGCCGCATCGGTCGCTTCGAATGACACCGCAGCGGCGATCCATGGCGCTATCATCCCACCCAGAGCCGCGGTGGCGGCAGCGCGCGTCTGCACGGGGGTGAGCATGAAGCAAGGGCAGCTTGGCGTCAGTGTGTTCGGGATGCTGCTGGTTGGTATCCTGTTGGCGATGGTGGTGGTGCTGGCGGCCAAGGTCGTCCCCACCGTGACCGAATACCTGGCGATCCAAAAGGCGGTCAACCGCGCCGCCCAAAGCGGCACCACGGTGACCGAAATCCGCAACGCGTTCGAGCGCGCCAAGACGGCTGACTATTTTGAAGCCATCAGTGGCAAGGATCTGGAGATCAGCAAGGACGGTGACCGCATCGTGGTGGAGTTTGCGTACGACAAGGAAATCCACCTGTTCGGCCCGGCCTATCTGCTGCTCAAATACCGCGGCCGCAACCAATGAACGATGTCTGAGCACGACGAGTCTGCCCTGGTTCAGCTGCAGCAGCGGCTGGGTCACCGTTTCGCCAATCCGGCGCTGCTGCGCCGTGCGCTGACGCACCGCAGCTTCGGCGCCGAGCACTACGAGCGGCTGGAGTTTCTGGGCGATGCGGTGCTGGGACTGGTGGTGGCCACGTTGCTGGTGCAGCGCCTGCCGCAGGGGCGCGAAGGCGAGCTGTCGCGCGCGCGCTCGGCGTGGGTGCGCCAAGACGCGCTGCATCGCATCGCGCTGCAGCTGCAGCTGGGTGCCCTGCTGCGGTTGGGCGAAGGCGAGCGGCGCAGCGGCGGGCACGAGCGGCCGTCGATCCTGGCCGATGTGGTCGAAGCGCTGCTGGGGGCGATTTACCTGGACGCCGGTTTTGACGCCGCACTGGCGGTGGCGCGGCGTTGGTACGCCGACGTCACGCTCGACCCCGAGGCCACCAAGGATGCCAAGACCGCCCTGCAGGAGTGGCTGCAAGCGCGCCGCCGGCCGTTGCCGCGCTATGAAGTGGTGGCGGTGCATGGTGAGGCGCACGCCCAGACCTTCGAGGTGCGCTGTCACGTCGAGGCAAACGTGGCACCGACGCTGGGCCGTGGCAGCTCGCGCCGCGCAGCCGAGCAGGCTGCTGCCGAGGCGATGCTGCAGCAGCTGCAATCCCATCCCGCGCCGGCCAGCCGGCGCCCAGCCCTGGCCTGATACCGCTGCCGATGTCCCGCGCTTCTGATGCCCCTGCACCGCCGCCAGCCCAGCGCTGTGGCTATGTTGCCATCGTGGGCAAGCCCAACGTCGGCAAATCGACCTTGCTCAATGCCCTGGTCGGCGCCAAGATCAGCATCACCTCGCGCAAGGCGCAGACGACGCGCCACCGCATCCACGGCATCCGCACTGAAGGGGCCACGCAGTTCATCTTCGTCGACACACCGGGGTTCCAGACACGGCACGACAATGCGCTGAACCGCGCGCTCAACCGCACCGTGGTGGCCACGCTGGCCGATGTGGACCTGGTGCTGTTCGTCGTCGAGGCCGGGCGCTTCGACCTGGCTGACGCCAAGGTGCTGGCTTTGCTGCCACCCCAGGTGCCGGCGATCCTGGTGGCCAACAAGCTCGATCGCGTCCACCGCCGCGCCGAGCTGGCGCCGTGGCTGCGCAGCATGCAGGACCGCCACCCCTTTGCGGAATTTTTTCCGATGTCGGCACGCCAGCCGCGCGACGTGCAGCGCCTGCTGGCGTTGTGCGAGCGCTATCTGCCCGAGCAACCGTGGCTGTACGACGCCGACGACCTGACCGACCGCAGCGAGCGCTTTCTGGCCGGGGAGTTGGTGCGTGAAAAGCTCTTTCGGCTCACCGGTGACGAGCTTCCGTATGGCGCCACCGTGGTGGTGGACCGCTTCGAGCACGACGGTGAGCTACGACGCATCGCCGCCACCATCATCGTCGAGCGCGACAGCCACAAAGGCATGGTGATCGGCGAGCGGGGCGAGCGCCTCAAGCGCATCGGCACCGAGGCGCGCCAGGAGCTGGAACGCCTGTGGGGGGGCAAGGTGTTTCTGGAGCTGTGGGTCAAGGTGCGCTCGGGTTGGGCCGACGACGAGGCCAAGCTGCGCGCCTACGGCTACGAGTAGGGCGGTGGCACGGCGCGGCAGCCGCGTGCACGACGAACCCGGCTACGTCGTGCACCAGCACGACTGGAGCGAGTCCAGCCTGATCCTGGACGTCTTCACGCGCCATCACGGGCGCGTGGTGCTGGTGGCCAAGGGTGCCAAGCGGCCCAGCTCGCAGCTGCGCGCGGTGCTGCTGGCGCTGCAACCGCTGCGGCTGGACTGGGGCGGCAGCGACGAGGTGCGCACCCTCAAGGCCGCCAGTTGGGCGGGGGGGCACGTGCTGCCGCAAGGCGAGGCGCTGCTGGCGGGTTTTCACCTGAACGAATTGCTGCTGCGGCTGCTGCCGCGTGGCGAGCCGCAGCCGGACCTGTTCGACGCGTACGCCGCTGCCGTGCAGGGCCTGGCCCAGGGCCAGTCGGTGGCGGTGCTGCTGCGCGCTTTCGAGCTGCTGCTGCTGCGCGCGCAGGGCTGGCTGCCCGATCTGCGCTGCGAGGCCGCCACGCTGCAGCCGCTGCGGCCCGAGGGTCGCTACCGTCTGCTGGCCGAGCATGGACTGTTGCCCGATGAGGCCGCGGCGTTGGGGGGGCACCACTGGCTGCGGCTGGCGCAAGCGCTGGCGGCGGCCGAACCGTGGTCCGCGCTGTTGACGCAGGCGCAGGACGTGCTGGCCAGCGCGGCGCTGCGCCAGCAGTTGGCCGCGCTGCTGCACTACCATAGCGGCGTGCGCCGTCTGCGCGCGCGCGCGCTGCTGCGCGAGGCGCGGCAGCTGTTGCCGATCCTGGCTCCATCCCCGTCTGCATCCACGTCATGAACCCTTCCCGCCGTACCGCGCTGTCGGTCAATGTCAACAAGGTGGCGCTGCTGCGCAACAGCCGCCGTTTGGGCATTCCGAGTGTCACGCGGGCCGCGACCTGGTGTCTGCAGGCCGGCGCGCATGGCATCACGGTGCATCCACGGCCCGACGAGCGCCATATCCGCCGCCACGACGTGATCGAACTGGGCGAACTGCTGCGTGCCTGGCCGGACCGGGAATACAACATCGAGGGCAACCCGCAGCACAACCTGCTGGAGGTGGCGCGCGAGCTGGCCGAGCGCGGTCTGCCGCTGCACCAGCTGACCTTCGTGCCTGACGCGGTGGGCCAATTCACCAGCGACCACGGTTGGCGCTTTCCGGACGACGCCGCCGTGCTGCGACCGCTGGTGGCGCAGGCCCATGCGCTGGGGGCGCGGGTGAGTCTGTTCATGGATCCCGAGCCGCAGCAGATGGCCGCCGCCGCCGCGGTGGGGGCCGACCGCATCGAGCTCTACACCGAGCCCTACGCCGCCGCCTGGGCCGACCCCCAGGCGCGCGCGCAGCAGCTGGCGCGCTACCGCGCTGCGGCCCAGGCCGCGCAGGCTGCAGGCCTGGAGGTCAACGCCGGACATGACCTGAACCGGGACAACCTGACCGACTTTTTGCGCGCGGTGCCGGGGGTGGTTGAGGTCTCGATCGGCCACGCACTGACCGCCGATGCGCTGGAGCTGGGCTTTGCCGCTGCGGTGCAGGCTTACCTGCGCTGCATCGAGGCCGCCGATGACGGCAAGGCAGGGGCAGCGTGATCGTCGGGGTCGGCACGGATCTGTGCGACGTGCGCCGCATCGAGGCGGCGTGGCAGCGCCATGGAGCGCGCCTGGCGCAGCGCATCCTGGGCCCGCACGAGCTGGTGCTGTGGACGCAGCGCAGCGCACGCTGGCCGGCGCGCGGGTTGCGCTTCCTGGCCAGCCGTTTCGCCGGCAAAGAAGCGTTTGCCAAGGCGGTCGGCCTGGGGCTGCGCGCGCCGATGAGCTGGCGGGCCTGCCAGATTGTGCCGGCTGCCAGCGGTCAGCCCACCGTGTTGCTGGACGGGCCACTGCGCGCCTGGTTCGAGCAGCGCCGTTGGCGCGCGCACATCAGTCTGAGCGACGAAGGTGACCACGCGCTGGCCTTCGTCGTTGTCGAAACCCAGCCCGAGGATCCCGCATGCACGCTCCGCTGATCATCGACATCGCCGGCACGCGCCTGACCGACGCCGACCGTGCCCGGCTGGCGCATCCGCTGGTGGGCGGCGTGATCCTGTTTACCCGCAACTGGCGCGATCGCTCGCAGTTGCAACGCCTGTGTGCGCAGATCAAGCGCGTGCGGCGCGACTTGCTCATCTGTGTCGATCATGAGGGCGGGCGCGTGCAGCGCTTTCGCACCGACGGCATGACCCACCTGCCGCCGATGCGCGACTTGGGCCGCCTGTGGCGCGAGGCACCCGAAACACGCCCCGGCGAGGCTGCGCTGGCGGCCTGCAACGCCGCCACGGCGGCGGGCTATGTGTTGGGCGCCGAGTTGCGTGCCTGCGGCGTGGACTTCAGCTTCACCCCGGTGCTGGACCTGGACCATGGCCGCAGCGAGGTGATCGGCGACCGCGCCTTCGACGGCGATGCGCGTGTCGTGACGGTGCTGGCGCAGGCCCTGATGCACGGGTTGCGCCTGGCCGGCATGGCCAATTGTGGCAAGCACTTCCCCGGCCACGGCTGGGCCGAGGCCGACTCCCATGTCGACCTGCCGGTGGACGAGCGGCCGCTGGAGGCGATCCTGTCCGAGGATGCCGCCCCCTACGGGTGGCTGAGTGCGTCGCTGGACGCGGTGATGCCGGCCCACGTGCTGTACCCGCAGGTCGATGACCGTCCTGCCGGTTTTTCGCGGCGCTGGCTGCAGGACATCCTGCGCGGGCAACTGGGTTTTACCGGGGCGATCTTCAGCGACGATCTCGGCATGGCCGGCGCCCGCCGGCTCGCGGGACGGGAGTTGACTTACACCGAGGCGGCGCTGGCGGCCCTGCAGGCGGGCTGCGATCTGGTGCTGTTGTGCAACCAGAGCACGCAGCAGGGCGGTGTGGCGCTGGACGAGCTGATCGAGGGGCTGGCGCGCGCCTACTACGAGGGCCGTTGGGTTCCGGACGAGACCGCCGAGGCACGTCGGCGTGCCCTGCTGCCGGCCACACCGGCGCTGGCCTGGGATGATTTGATGCGCTCGCCGCGCTATCGACACGCGCTGGAGCTGCTGCCCTGAGGCAGGCGCTGCCCGCGGCCGTGCGGGCGCCGCCGCTGGGTGGCAGGCTGCTCAGGCCACCGCGTCGGCGCTTTGGCGCGTCAGGATGGCCAGCAGGTTGGCCACCGTGGCGCGCAGCTCACGCCGGTCGCAGATCATGTCGATGGCGCCCTTTTGCAGCAGAAACTCTGCGCGCTGAAACCCCTCGGGCAGCTTGACGCGCACGGTGTTTTCGATCACCCGCGGGCCGGCAAAGCCAATCAGGGCCTTGGGCTCGGCGATCACCACGTCACCCATGAAGGCAAAGCTCGCGGAGACCCCCCCCATCGTGGGGTCGGTCAGCACGCTGATGAACGGCAGGCGCTGCCGGGCCAGACGTGTCAGCGCGGCGTTGGTCTTGGCCATCTGCATCAGCGACAGCAGCCCTTCCTGCATGCGTGCGCCGCCCGTGGCGGTAAAGCAGATGAACGGCACGCGCTGGTCGATCGCGTTGTCCACTGCGCGCACGAAGCGCTCGCCCACCACGGAGCCCATCGAGCCACCCATGAAGTCGAACTCAAAGCAGGCCGCCACGACCGGGATGGTGTGCACCGCGCCGCCCATGACCACCAGGGCGTCGGTCTCGCCGGTGGCCTCCAGCGCTTCCTTGAGCCGCTCGGGGTATTTGCGGCTGTCCTTGAACTTCAGCGCATCGACCGGCAGCACCTCCTGCCCGATCTCGTAGCGCCCCTCCGGGTCGAGGAAGGCGTCGAGCCGCGCGCGCGCCCCGATGCGATGATGGTGCGCGCAGTGCGGGCAGACATTGAGGTTTTTTTCCAGGTCGGCCTTGTACAGCACCGAATCGCAGCTCGGGCACTTGATCCACAGCCCTTCCGGGATGCTGCGGCGTGCGCCCCCACTGCTGATTTTGGGGGGCAGCAGTTTTTCCAGCCAAGACACAGCCTTGATCTCCTTGCCAAACGGGCCGACGGATGGTCGGGCGCCGGTTCAGTGGGCCCACGCAGCGCCGACGGCTCCCGCGCGACCGTGCGCAGTGCCGCCAGCCCGCCCCGATTATCCGCCAGCCGAGGACACGGCATCCAGCGCCGCGCGCAGCTCGGCGATGAAGGCGCGCGCGGCCTCGGGTCGCTGATCCTGCGGCGCCTGCTCCAGCACCTGGATCAGGCGCGTGCCGACGACCACGGCATCGGCATGGCGGCCCACCGCCTGGGCGCTGGCGGCGTCGCGGATGCCAAAGCCCACCCCGACCGGCACCCGCACGTGCGCGCGGATGCGCGGCAGCATCGCCTCCACGGCGGCGGTGTCCAGGTGGGCTGCGCCGGTCACACCCTTGAGCGAGACGTAGTAGACATAGCCGCTGGCCAGCCGGCCAACCTGCGCGATGCGCTCGTCGGTGCTGGTTGGCGCCAGCAGCAGGATCAGGTCCAGTCCGTGCGCACGCAGCTCGGCGGCCAACGGCTCGCACTCTTCGGGCGGGAGATCGACCACCAGCACGCCGTCGATCCCGGCTGCGGCGGCGGCGCGGGCAAAGCTGCCCGCCCCGTGGTGCCGCTGCCAGGCTTCGATCGGGTTGGCGTAGCCCATCAGCACCAGCGGCACCTGCGGGTGGCGCTGGCGAAAGTCGTGCGCCATCTGCAGCACGCGCGCCAGGTTCACCCCGTGCGCCAGCGCTTGCTCGCCGGCGCGCTGGATCACCGGGCCATCGGCCATCGGGTCTGAAAACGGAATGCCCAGCTCGATGATGTCGGCGCCGCCCTCCACCAGCGCGTCCAGGATGGCGGCCGTCTCCTGCGGCGACGGAAAGCCGGCGGTGACGAATGGAATGAGCGCGCGGCGCTGTTGGGCCTGCAGGCGGGCCATCGTGGCGGGGATGCGGCTCATGCGGTGCCTCCTGCGGTGGCGGTTTTGACGCTTTGGCCGCGACAGCTCGGGCGGCAGTAAAAGTCGGCGCCACTTAGATCGGCCACCGTGCCGATGTCCTTGTCGCCGCGGCCCGACAGGTTGACCAGCAGGGTCTGGTCGGGGCGCAGCGTGGCGGCCAGCTTGATCGCATAGGCGATCGCATGGCTGGATTCCAGTGCCGGGATGATGCCCTCGGTGCGCGCCAGCCGGTGAAACGCGGCCAGGGCTTCCTCGTCGGTGATCCCCACATACTCGGCGCGGCCGCTGTCTTTCAGCCAGGCATGTTCCGGGCCGACGCCGGGGTAGTCCAGGCCGGCGCTGATGCTGTGCGTCTCGGTGATCTGGCCATCGGCGTTTTGCAGCACGTACGTGCGGTTGCCGTGCAGCACCCCGGGGGCGCCACGCTGCAGCGAGGCGGCATGGCGGCCACTGTCCAGGCCGGCCCCGGCGGCTTCCACGCCGATCAGGCGTACCTGCGCGTGCGGGATGTAGGGGTAGAAGATCCCCATCGCGTTGCTGCCGCCCCCGACGCAGGCCACCACCGCATCGGGATGAGGCCCGCCATTGCCTGGCAGGCCCAGCTCGGCCAGCAGCGGCGGCATTTGCTGCAGGCACTCCTGCCCGATGACGCTCTGAAAATCCCGCACCATCATCGGGTACGGGTGCGGGCCGGCCACCGTGCCGATGATGTAAAAGGTGTTTTCCACGTTGGTGACCCAGTCGCGCAGCGCTTCGTTCAGCGCGTCTTTGAGCGTTTGGCTGCCCGACTCCACCGGCACCACGGTGGCACCCAGCAGCTTCATGCGGTAGACATTGGGGCTTTGGCGCTTGACATCCTCCGCGCCCATGTAGACGACGCACTGCAGCCCATAGCGCGCGCAGATGGTGGCGGTGGCCACGCCGTGCTGGCCGGCGCCTGTCTCGGCGATCACGCGCGGCTTGCCCATGCGCCGCGCCAGCATCGCCTGGCCGATGACGTTGTTGATCTTGTGCGCGCCGGTGTGGTTGAGGTCTTCGCGCTTGAGCAGGATTTGCGCCCCGCCGATCTCCTGGCTCAAACGCTGCGCGTGATAGATCGGTGAGGGGCGACCGACGAAGTGCTGGAGTTCGGACTGGAACTCACGCTGGAACGCGGCATCGTGGCGGTAGCGCTCGTAGGCGGCGCGCAGTTCGGCGATGGCGTGGGTGAGCGTTTCGCTGACGAAACTGCCACCGTAGGGGCCAAAGTGGCCACGGGCATCGGGCAGATCATAGGCAGACATGGTCACGGATTCCAAACGGGGTGGATGTGGGCAGCGCGGCGGCCGACGGCAACCGCCACACGGCGGCGCGGGCCGAGCCAACCGCAGCAGGCGAGGGCGGTGGGCTCAATACCCGGCGTCGGCTTGTCGCACGGCAGCGACGAACGCCGCCATCTTGGCGGGATCCTTGATGCCCTTGGCGGCTTCGACGCCGGAGGAGACGTCAACGCCCCAGGGGCGCACACGCCGCACGCCATCGGTCACATTTGCGGGTGTGAGTCCACCAGACAAAACGACCCGAACGGCGGCGCCAAGACGAGGGTGTGACCACGGCAGCGCGTCCCAATCGAAAGCATGGCCGCCGCCCCCGTAGCCGGGAGCCTGGGCGTCGACGACCAGGCCAGCCGCGGCGGCGAACCGATCACTGAATTCTAGGAGATCGAAACCACCGGCGCCAGCACCCAGCGGCACGCGCGCCGCGCGCAGCCAGGGACGGCCGCGGGCCAGCTCCGCGCAGCGCTGCGGCGTCTCGTCGCCGTGGAACTGCAGCCATGCGTGGGGCACCGCCTGCAGGCCGGCGTCGACGTCCTCGACGCTGGCGTTGACAAACAGCAGCACCGGCGTGACGAATGCGGGCAGCCGGCGTGCGAGCTGGCCGGCCCGCTCGGCCGTGACGTGGCGCGGGCTGGCCGGGTACAGCACGAAGCCCACTGCGTCGGCGCCGCAGGCTGCCGCCTGCTCGACATCGGCTTCACGTGTCAGGCCACAAATCTTGATGCGGGTCCGGTGCATGGGAACAGGTCTCACAGGGGCAGCCAGTCAAACGCCGGTGTGCGCTGCGGCAAGCCGAGGTCGGCATCGTAGACGGGCCCTAAAAAGTACAGGCCATCGGGCGCGAAGGTCGGGGCGGCCACGTCGCGGCGGCGCGCATCGCGCACCTCGGCCAGCCAATCGGGGGGACGCAAGCCCTGTCCGATGGCGATCAGGCAGCCCATGATGTTGCGGATCATGTGGTGCAAGAAGGCGTTGGCCTCGAAGTCGAAGCGCCAGTACGGGCCCCGGCGGCGGATGTCCAGACGATGCAGAGTCTTGATCGGCGAGGCGGCCTGGCACTGCGCGGCGCGAAAGGAGCTGAAATCGTGTTGCCCGAGCAAATGCCGGGCGGCCTGCTGCATCGGCTCCAGCGCCAGCGGCCGAAACACCCAGCCGACACGGCCGGCCTCGACACTGGGCCGCACCGGCGACTCCAGCAGCACGTACGCATAGCGGCGTGCGCGCGCACTGTTGCGGGCATGAAAGCCATCCGGTACCACCCGCGCCCACTGTACGGCGATGTCGGCGGGCAGGTAGCGGTTGACGCCACGCACCCATGAAAAGAGCGCCCGCTGCACCGGAGGATCGAAGTGCACCACCTGGTTCAGACCGTGCACGCCAGCGTCGGTGCGCCCCGCGCACAGCGTGGGCACCGACGCAACGTCGGCAAAGGTGGCCAGCGCACGCTCCAGCTGGTCCTGCACGGTGCGGCCATCGGGTTGGCTTTGCCAGCCTTGGTAAGCGCTGCCCAGGTAGCTGACGCCCAGCGCGATGCGCATCGCCACCGATATCCGCGTGCGGAGTTCAGCCCAGCTGGGCCAGGAACGCTTGCGCCCGCGCGCGCAGCTCACCCTGGGCTTCGGCGGCGACTTCCTCGGCCAGGATGCGCGCGCCGTCGATGTCGCCGATGGCTTCGAACTCGCGTGCCAGCGACAGCTTGGTCTCCAACGGATCCTGGTCGGCCTCTGGCTCGCTGGCCTGCGCGGCACTGTCCGCTGCGGCTGCCGGGCGGGCTGC
>JANWZF010000343.1 GCA_025054905.1 Tepidimonas sp. | reverse complement strand
CTTTCAGCGCAAGCCGAGCACGTCGAACATGTCGTACAGGCCGTGCGTGCGCCCAGCCAGGAAGCGCACCGCGCGCAGGCTGCCCTGCGCATAGGTGGCGCGGCTGCTGGACTTGTGCGTGATCTCGATGCGCTCGCCGCTACCCAGGAACATCACCGTGTGGTCGCCCACCACATCCCCGCCGCGCACGGTGGCAAAGCCGATCGCCCCAGGCGGCCGCTCGCCGGTGTGGCCCACACGCTGATACACGGCGCAGTCCTGCAGGCGCCGACCCTGCGCCTCCGCGATCACTTCCCCCATCTGCAACGCCGTGCCGCTGGGGGCATCGACCTTGTGGCGGTGGTGCGCCTCCACGATTTCGATGTCGTAGCCCTCGCGCAGCGCCTGCGCAGCCAGCTGCAGCAGCTTCAGCGTGACGTTGACGCCTACGCTCATGTTGGGCGCCAACACCACCGGAATGCGCTCGGCCGCGCGTGCAATGGCCTCCTTCTGGGCCGCGTCAAAGCCGGTGGTGCCAATCACCATCGCCACCCCGTGGCGCACGCAAGCCTGCAGATGCGCCATCGTGCCCTCGGGGCGCGTGAAGTCGATCAAAAAGCGGCTGACCGCCAGCGCCGCCTCCAGGTCGGCGCCGATCGTCACGCCGCTGCGCCGCCCGGCGAACGCGGCCGCGTCCTGCCCCAGCGCGGGGCTGTCGGGGCGATCCAGCGCGGCGCTCAGGCGGCAGTCATCGGCGGCCAGCACGGCCTCGATCAGCATGCGACCCATGCGGCCGCTGGCACCGGCAATGGCAATCGGATAAACGGAGGGCGTGGTCATGCGGTCGGACTCCAGGGCAACGGCTGGCGCCTCAGCGCGCCTCCAGCGGTGGGTAGCTCGCAGCCGGGGCAGCACGGTCCTGCGCCGGCGGCTCGGGCAGCGCTGCGCCACGGCCAGACGAGGCGGCACGCAGCTGCTCGTCGCTGGCTTGCAACGGCGCGGGTGGGCCCTGTGGGCGGCGCACCTGCAACGAGGCCACAAACTCCTGCTCGCTGGGCAGCTCACCATCGGCCTGCACGCGCGCCAGCCGCTCGCCATCGAAAAACACCGACACCACGCGCCGTTGCAGCGGTTGGCCCTGGCGCTGGAACGTGAACACATAGTCCCAGCGGTCGCCATGGAACAGGCTGGTCACCAGCGGCGTGCCAAGGATGGCCTGCACCTGCTGGCGCGGCATACCGGGCTGCAGCGCCTGTACCTGCTCGCGCACCACCACGTTGCCCTGCTGGACATCCATGCGGTACGGGGTGATGGCCCCGCCCAACGTGGCCAGCTGCTGCGTGGCCCCCTGCAGCGATGCGCACCCGGCCAGCAACAGCACGCTGCACGCGAGCCACGCGGCACGGCACGGCACGGCCAGGGAACGGGGCAGAACAAACAACGGCATGGCGATACCCGGACGATGCGCACGGACGGTGCGCGTGGTTATATCATCGGGTCCATTGTAGTGGCGCGCCCCGCTGCGGCGCAGCGCCGCGCGACCGCCCCGCACGCACCGATGACCAGCCTCGAAGAACTCAAGAGCACCGGGCTCAAGGCCACGCTGCCGCGGCTGAAGATCCTCGAGATCTTCCAGTCCGGCCGCCAGCGCCACATGACGGCCGAGGACGTGTTCAAAGCGCTGCTGGAAGAGCAGTCCGACATCGGCCTGGCCACCGTCTACCGCGTGCTGACCCAGTTTGAGCAGGCGGGCATCCTGGTGCGCAGCAACTTCGAGTCGGGCAAAGCGGTCTACGAACTCAACGAGGGGCAGCACCACGACCATCTGGTGTGCCTGGACTGCGGACGGGTCGAGGAATTCTGCGACCCCGAAATCGAGCGGCGCCAGCAGGCCATCGCCCAGGAGCGCGGCTTCGCGCTGCAGGAGCATGCGCTGTCGCTGTACGCGCACTGCACCCGCAGCGAATGCCCGCATCGCACGCGCCCCACCCGGCGCGGCTGAGCCCCGGCCGCTCGCCTCAGCCGTCGTCGCGCAGCATGGCCGCGCGTTGGCGCTGCACGAATTCCTGATAGGTATCGATGCCGCGCAGCTGCAACACGGTGTTGCGCACGGCGGCTTCGACCAGCACCGCCATGTTGCGCCCGGCCACCACCGGAATCAGCGTCTTGCGGATCGCCACGCCCAGCACGTCCTGGTGCAACGGCTCTCCCGGCAGACGCTCGTAGTCGCGCTCCAGCGTGGCCAGCCGCACCAGATGCACGATCAGGCGCAGGCGCATCTTGCGCCGCACCGCGGTCTCACCAAAGATGGCCTTGATGTCTAGCAGACCGATGCCGCGCACCTCCAGCAGGTTTTGCAGCAGCTCCGGGCAGCGGCCCTCGATCGTGGTCTGGTTGACGCGGTAGAGATCCACCGCATCGTCGGCCACCAGCCCGTGGCCGCGCGAGATCAGCTCCAGCCCCAGCTCGCTCTTGCCCAGCCCCGACTCGCCGGTGATCAGCACCCCCAGCCCCAGGATATCCATGAACACCCCGTGCATCGTGGTGCGCTCGGCAAAG
>JANWZF010000183.1 GCA_025054905.1 Tepidimonas sp. | reverse complement strand
CCAAGCTGGACGAACAGGCTGAGCCGGTCCTGGGTGCCTGCGGGCACGGCGGCTGAGGACGACCCATCCTCGCGCTGCGCCTGGCCGGCGCCATCGGGGCCCCAGGCGAACGACAGCGTGCGTTCGCGCCGCGCCCGATCGGCGAACTGGCGCGGGCGCAGTCCGCCGGGGCCGAGTTCGCCGTGGCTATGCTGGCTGCGTTGCAGCCACAGCGCGCGCAGCGTCAGTGCCAGGTCGTAGTGCCGGCCATCGGCTTGCCATTGCAGCGTGGCGCGGGCGTGGTAGCCGACGCCGCGCGCCTGGCCTTCGACGTCGTAGAGCAGCTCGGCCGCACGGGGCCACGGCCAGGCGTGTGTGGCCACAGAGGGCGCCGCGGCGGGGGAAGCCGCAGCCACCACCACCTCAGGCGGGTCTGCCGTCGCCGGGGCTTCGGCGACGGCAGGCGGTTCCTCGATGAGCGGGGGTGGGGCTGCGGATGCCTCGGATGCGGCGTTGGGCTCCGTGGGGCCGACACGGCCGTCCGCTGTGGGCGGGGGCGCCGGACGCAGGACCGGTGCTGCCCGGGGCGGGCGCAGGGCCTCGGGCGCGGCAGGGGCGGGGGTCGGGTTGGGTGCGCTCACCCACACCGGCAGCACGGTGGCAGGATCAGAGCCCATCGGGGCGTGCGGTGGCCGCGCCAGCCAGGCCAGCACGGCTGCGTGCGCGCCGGCCACTGCCAGCGCGATCACAGCGACGGTGCGGCGGCGGGATGCTGGCGCTCGTAGCGTTGCTGGCATGCCAGGCAGCGCAGTGCGGTAGGGGCGGCGTGCAGGCGCGCGGCCGGGATTTCGGCGCCGCAATCGACGCACAGGCCGTAGGTGCCTTCGGCGATGCGCTGCAGCGCCGCGTCGATGTCGCGCAGTGCGGCGGTTTCGCGCTCGTCCATGGCCTGCTCGAGGTCGCGTTCGCTGTCGAACTGGTTCCAGTCCCCGCTTTGCACCTCGTGCGGGTCGGTGGCGGCTTCGGCGCGGCCCAGCTGGCCGCCGCGGCGCGCGCGGATGTGGGCGATCAGTTCGCTGCGCAGCTGCTGCAGCTGCTGGGCGTAGGTGTCGGAGATGGTGGTCATGGTGCTGGGCAAGCCTGAAACCGGGGCCGCGATCAGCCCCCATGCTCATGGATTGTGGGGCCAAACGGCCGCCGCACCAAGGGGAAAGCAGGCACGGCCACGCACGGTTTGACCCCGATCAACGCCGACTGTGGCATGCTAGCGGCAACGCTGATCGGCTTGCCGCAGGAGTCTTGCGCGATGACCTCCCCCGATTTCAGTGCCTGGCAGCAGGCTTGGGCACCCTACACGCGTTTCATCCCCGGATGGGCCTACCTGCAGGGCTTGGCCACGGGGGCGCCAGCCAGCGGGGACGCGGGCGCGCCGTGGGCGCCATGGGTGGCGCCGGTGCTGGACGTGGAGGAATTGCAGCGCCGTATCCGCGACCTCAAGGCCGTGCATTTCTGGCTGGAGCAAAACGCCCGTGCCCTGCAGGCCACGATCCAGGCCCTGGAGGTGCAGCGCATGACGTTGGCCGCGCTGCGCTCGCTCAACGTCAGCCTGCAGCCGACCGGGGGTACAAGCGACGCGGGGGCCACGCCGGCGGGGGCCAACGCGGACAACACCGCTGCGGCTGAGTCGGACGCAGCGGCGGCGGTCGATCCGGTGCGCTGGTGGCGCGCGGTCACCGAGCAGTTTCAGGCCATTGCGGCGCAAACCATGCAGGACTTGGCACGCCCAGCCCCCGAACCAGCATCCCCACCGGCGGCTGCCGCGCCGCAGCCGGCCCAGGCGCCGGGCAGCGGTGCCACGGCCGCGGGCAAACCGGTGCGGCGCCGACGGCCATGAAGCGTTTCGTGCTGGGCCATGCTGGCCATGGGCCGTGGCGCGCGGCGGCTGACCACGTGCTGGCACAGCTGCGGGCCCAGATGGCGGCGGCCGAATCCGGGCACAGCTGGCCGTTGGGCCTGCTGTACCTCACCGACCATCATGCCGCGCACGTGCACGAGCTGCTGGCCCATTTCGAGGCTGAGCTACCCCAGGTGGCCGACTGGTGCGGTGCGGTGGGCCTGGCCATCGGGGCGGCCGGGGTGGAGTATTTCGACCAGCCCGGGGTGGCGGTGATGCTGTGCGATCTGGCGCCGCACCGCTACCGCGTCTTCAGCGGCGTGGCACCGCTGCCGCCTACCCAGGGGCCAGACGGCTTCGTTGCGCAGACCGCGCTGGTGCACGCCGATCCGTCGCTGCCCGAGCTGCCCGAGCTGATCCAGGAGTTGGCCGAGCGCACGCTCGGCCATTATGTGTTCGGGGGCCTGGTGGCCAGCCGGGCCGGCTCGCTGCAGATTGCGCGCAGCAGCCGTGCGGGCATCGCCGGGCAAGGGCGTGCTGCGGCTGAGGGGGTGTTTCAGGGCGGCGTCAGCGGCGTGGCGTTGGCGCCCGATGTGGGCATCGTGGCGCGCGTCACGCAAGGGGTGCGCGCCGTCACGCCGCTGCGGCGCGTCACGGCCGCGCAGGGCCATCGGGTGCAAGCGCTGGACGGCCGGCCGGCGCTGGACGTGGTGCTGCAGGATCTGGGATTGCAGGGGCTGGACTGGGGGGCGATCGTGGCGCGACTGCGCGGCGTGTTGGTCGGCTGGGTGGCCCCAGAGCCGACGGTGCCCTCGACCCCGGCCATGGCGGGCCGGGTGCCGCTGCGTCTGGGTGAAGACGTGCTGGTGCGGCATCTGGTGGGGTTGGATCCGGCGCAACGCGCCCTGGTGGTGGCCGAGCCGCTGCCGGTGGGGGCGGGCTGGACGCTGTGCGAGCGCCACGTGCAGGCTGCACGCAGCGACCTGCTGCGCATCGGCGCCGAGGTGCGCGAGGCGTTGGCCGAGGACATCGATGCGCTGCAGGATCCGCAGGCCCGCATGGCCGGCGCGATTTACGTCAGCTGCAACGGGCGTGGGGGGCCGCACTTCGGCAGCCCCCACGCCGAATGGCAGCTGCTGCGCCAGGCGCTGGGTGAGGTGCCGGTGCTGGGATTTTTTGCGGCTGGGGAAATCGCGCACCACCGGCTGTACGGCTACACCGGGGTGCTGACCGTCTTCGTGGCTGACGGGAAGTAAGGCCGGTGGTTGAAAGCCACCGACCGTGTCCCCAGTTGATGGGGCGGTGATGTTAGGGGGAAAGGACGGCGGTGGAATTCAAGGACTACTACGCGGTGCTGGGAGTGGCGCGCGACGCCAGCGCCGAGGACATCAAAAAAGCGTACCGCAAACTGGCGCGCAAGTATCACCCGGACGTCAGCAAGGAGGCGGATGCGGCCCAGCGCATGAGCGAGGTCAACGAGGCCTACGCCGTGTTGTCCGACCCGGACAAGCGCGCTGCGTACGACCGGCTGGCGCAGGGACACCGGGCGGGGCAGGCGTTCACCCCGCCGCCCGACTGGGATGCCGGCTTCGAGTTTCACGGCGCACCGCCGGGCATGGATGCGCAGGAGTTCAGCGACTTTTTCAGCGCGCTGTTCGGGCACATGGCCGGTGCGCGCGCGGCAGCCCGGGGCGGCCACCACGCAGGGGGGCGCCGCGGGGAGGATCACCACGCCAAGGTGGTGTTGGACCTGCCCGAGGCCTGGCGGGGCGGCACCCATACGCTGACGCTGCAGGTGCCGCAGCTCGACGCGGGCGGCCACCTGAGCCTGCGCACGCGCACGCTGGAGGTCAAGATTCCGGCCGGGGTGCGGCCCGGCCAGATGATCCGTCTGGCAGGCCAGGGCGGACCGGGAGAGCCGCCCGGGGATCTGTACCTGGAGGTGGTGATCCGGCCGCACCCGCGCTACCGGCTCGAAGGCAAAACGCTCATCACCGAGCTGCCGCTGGCGCCTTGGGAGGCGGCGCTGGGTGCGGTGGTGCCGGTGGAGTTGCCCGATGGCAGCACGCTGAAGGTGCGCGTGCCAGCGGGCAGCCAGAGCGGCCAGACGCTGACGGTGCGTGGCAAGGGCCTGCCCGCGCGCGAGCCGGGCGACCTGGAGCTGCAGTTGCGCGTGGTGCTGCCCAGTGCGTACGATCCGCGCGCCAAGGCGCTGTACGAGCGCATGGCCGCCGAGTTGCCCGATTTCGATGCGCGCAAGGTCGCCGCAGCTGAGGCGGAAAGGAGCCGTTGGACATGAAACTCGACGTGATGCGGGTGGAGGTGACGCTGGAAGCCCCGGGGCTGGATGCCGAGGCCCTGTGCCGCGCGGCCGGGGTGGAGGCCTCGTGGTGGGAGGCCGCGCTGCAGGCTGGCCAGGTGATCGCCCCCGGCGACGGAGGGTTCGATGCGGCAACCCTGCGGCGCGTGCGGCGGCTGGCGTGGCTGCAGCGCCACTTCGACGCCGATCCGGAGCTTGCCGCGCTGGTGGTTGATCTGGAAGAAGAAATCGACCGCCTGCGCGCCCGGCTGCGCCGCTTGGGCGGTTGAGATCAAACGCCCCCCGACCTTTGGGAGAGCCCAGGCATGAAGCCCGATCCGAAAACCTCCTGGAACGTCGGCTACTGGATGCTGGCGCTGCTGTTGCTGCTGTGGATGCAAAACCTCTGGCAGACCGCGCGTACCGTCGAGCCGGTGCCCTACAGCGCCTTCGAGCAGGCCCTGGCCGAGGGCAAGGTGGCCGAGGTCATCGTGGGTGAGACCACGATCACCGGCCGGCTGAAGACGCCCGAGCCCGGGGGCAAGTCGGTCATCGTGGCCAACCGGGTCGAGCCGCAGCTGGCTGAGCGCCTGAGCCGCTTCGAAGTGCCCTACACGCGCGTGGTGGAAAACACCTGGCTGCGCGACCTGCTGTCGTGGGTGGTGCCGGCGTTGGTGTTTTTTGCCTTGTGGTTTTTTGTCGTGCGCCGCGTGCTGGAGCGCCAGGGCATGGGTGGCTTCATGAGCCTGGGCAAAAGCCGCGCCAAGGTGTATGTGGAACACGACACGGGGGTGACCTTTGCCGACGTGGCAGGGGTGGACGAGGCCAAGGCCGAGTTGCAGGAAATCGTGGCCTTCCTGAAGGACCCGCAAGGCTACGGCCGGCTGGGCGCGCGCGCGCCCAAGGGCGTGCTGCTGGTGGGGCCGCCGGGTACGGGCAAGACCCTGCTGGCCAAGGCGGTGGCCGGCGAGGCCGGGGTGCCGTTTTTCAGCATCAGCGGCAGCGAATTCGTCGAAATGTTCGTCGGCGTGGGAGCTGCGCGCGTGCGTGACCTGTTCGAGCAGGCGCGCGCCAAGGCCCCGGCCATCATCTTCATCGACGAGCTGGACGCGCTGGGTCGTGCCCGTGGCGCGGGCGGGCCGATCGGCGGGCACGACGAGCGCGAACAAACCCTCAACCAGCTGTTGGTGGAACTGGACGGCTTTGACAGCGCCACCGGGCTGGTGCTGCTGGCGGCCACCAACCGGCCCGAGATCCTCGATCCAGCGCTGCTGCGGGCCGGACGCTTCGACCGCCAGGTGCTGGTGGATCGGCCCGACAAGGCCGGCCGTGTGCAGATTCTGCGCGTGCACGCGCGCCGTCTGAAGCTGGCCGCCGACGTCGATCTGGAGCAGATCGCCGCGTTGACGCCGGGCTTTTCGGGGGCCGACCTGGCCAATCTGTGCAACGAGGCGGCGCTGGCGGCCACGCGCCGTGGTGCCGAGGCGGTGGCGCTGCAGGACTTCACCGCCGCCATTGAGCGCATCGTGGCCGGGCTGGAGAAGAAAAACCGGCTGCTCAACCCGCGGGAGCGTGAAATCGTCGCCTACCACGAAATGGGCCACGCGCTGGTAGCGCTGGCCCTGCCGGGCAGCGATCCGGTGCACAAGGTCTCCATCATCCCGCGTGGCATCGGTGCCCTGGGCTACACGATCCAGCGTCCCACCGAAGACCGCTACCTGATGACGCGCGAGGAACTGGAGCGCAAGATCATGGTGCTGCTGGGGGGGCGCGCCGCCGAAAAGCTCGTCTTCGGGCATCTGTCCACCGGCGCGGCCGACGACATCGCCAAGGTCACCGACATCGCGCGCGACATGGTGATGCGCTACGGGATGGACGAGTCGCTCGGCTACATCGCCTACGAGGCGCAGCGCCCGCAGTTTCTCGACGTGCCGGGACTGAGCGCCGGGGGCTGCCCACGCAGCCCCGAGACGCAGGCGCGCATCGACGAGGCGGTGCGCCAGATTGTCATGCAGGCGTTCGAGCGTGCCTGCGCGATCCTGCAGCGCCACCGCGCGGTGCTGGATCGCTGCGCGCAGGCGCTGCTGCAACGCGAGACGTTGGATGAGACCCAACTGGCCGAACTGACCGCCGAGGTGCGGGCCGACGCCAACCCGGCGCGCGCGGCCGGCTAAACCCCCCGCGCGCGCTCGGCCGCGAAGCGCTGGCGCAAGGCCGCGAAGCTGCCGGCCTCCAGCGCGGCGCGGATCTCGCGCATCAGGTTGAGGTAATAGTGCAGGTTGTGGACCGTGGCCAGCATCGGCGCCAGCATTTCGCCGCAGCGGTCCAGATGGTGCAGGTAAGCGCGCGAGAAGCCCGCGCGCTCGCCGTCGTTCCAGCTCACGCCGCTGGTGCCCGCGCAGGCGTAGCAGGTGCAGCTGGGGTCGATCGGCAGCGGATCCGTCTTGTAGCGGGCGTTGCGGATTTTCAGGTCGCCGTAGCGCGTGAAGTAGGTGCCGTTGCGCGCGTTGCGCGTGGGCATCACGCAGTCGAACATGTCCACGCCGCAGGCCACGCCTTCCACCAGATCCTCCGGCGTGCCTACCCCCATCAGGTAGCGCGGCTTGTGGGCGGGCAGCCGCTGCGGCGTGTGCGCCAGGATGCGGCGCATCTCCTCCTTGGGTTCGCCCACGCTCACCCCCCCGATGGCGTAGCCGTCGAAGTCCATCGCCACCAGCGCCTCCAGCGACGCTTGCCGCAGGTGCTCGAACATGCCACCCTGCACGATGCCAAACAGCGCGTTGGGGTTGCCGAGCCGCTCGAACTCGGCCTTGCTACGCTGGGCCCAGCGCAGGCTCAGCTCCATGCTGGCGCGCGCCTCGGCCTCGGTGGTGACGTGCCCGCTGGCCTGGTCGCCCTGCCAGTACGGCGTGCACTCATCCAGCTGCATGACGATGTCGCTGTTGAGCGCGGTTTGGATCTGCATGCTCACCTCGGGCGACAAAAACAGCTTGTCACCGTTGACCGGGGAGGCAAAGTGCACCCCTTCCTCGGTGATTTTGCGCATCGGGCCCAGCGACCAGACCTGAAACCCGCCGGAGTCGGTCAGGATCGGTTGGTGCCACTGCTCAAAGCCGTGCAGGCCGCCGAAGGCGCGGATGACCTCCAGGCCCGGGCGCAGCCACAGGTGAAAGGTGTTGCCCAGGATGATCTGGGCCCCCATCTCCTGCAGGCTGCGCGGCGTGACCCCCTTGACGGTGCCGTAGGTGCCCACCGGCATGAACACGGGGGTCTCGACCACACCGTGGTTGAGGGTCAGGCGGCCGCGGCGGGCCAGGCCTTCGGTCTTGAGCAGTTCGAACTG
>JANWZF010000157.1 GCA_025054905.1 Tepidimonas sp. | reverse complement strand
TGGCCTCACCTCAAAAGGAGCTGACGATGAACGCCCCCGACCGTACCCATCAAGGTGGCTGCCCGTTCCACCACGGTTCGACCACCACGCAGCAGCCCAAGCAGCAGCCCACCGCCTGGTGGCCCCAGGCGCTCAACCTGGACATCCTGCACCAGCACGACACCAAGACCAACCCGCTGCCGGGCGTGGAGTACCGGCGCATCGTGCGCACGCTGGACGTGGAGGCGCTTAAGGCCGATCTGCGCCGCCTGATGACCGACAGCCAGCCTTGGTGGCCGGCCGACTACGGGCACTACGGTGGGCTGTTCATCCGCATGGCGTGGCACGCTGCGGGTTCGTACCGCATCGCTGACGGCCGCGGCGGGGCCAACACCGGCAACCAGCGCTTCGCGCCGCTGAATTCTTGGCCCGACAACGCCAACCTCGACAAGGCGCGCCGTCTGCTGTGGCCGATCAAGAAGAAATACGGCAACAAGATCAGCTGGGCGGATCTGATGGTTCTGGCCGGCAATGTGGCCTATGAGTCGATGGGGCTGAAAACCTACGGCTTTGCGTTCGGACGCGAAGACATCTGGCATCCCGAAAAGGATGTCTATTGGGGCGCCGAAGAAGCCTGGCTGGCCCCCAGCGAGCACCGTTACGCCGACGTGTCCAAGCCGCAAACCCTGCAAAACCCGCTGGCTGCGGTGCAGATGGGCCTGATCTATGTCAATCCGGAGGGCGTCAATGGCCAGCCCGATCCGCTCAAGACCGCGCTGCACGTGCGTGAGACCTTCGCCCGCATGGGCATGAACGACGAAGAAACGGTGGCGCTGACCGCCGGCGGTCACACGGTGGGCAAAGCGCACGGCAACGGCAGCGCCGCCAACCTTGGTCCCGCTCCTGAAGGTGCGCCGATCGAAGAGCAGGGCCTGGGCTGGATGAACCACGCCACACGCGGCATCGGGCGCAACACTGTCACCAGTGGCCTGGAGGGAGCCTGGACCCCCAACCCCACGCGCTGGGACAACGGCTATTTCGAACTGCTGTTCGGCTACGAATGGGAGCTCAAGAAAAGCCCTGCCGGGGCCTGGCAGTGGCAGCCGATCGGCATCCGGCCCGAGCACATGCCGCCCGATCCGGAAGATCCCAGCCGGCGCACCATGCCGATCATGACGGATGCCGACATGGCGCTGAAGATGGATCCGATCTATCGGCCGATTGCCGAGCGGTTCTGGAACGATCACGCGTTGTTTTCCGAGGTGTTCGCGCGGGCGTGGTTCAAGCTGACGCACCGCGACATGGGGCCACGCACGCGCTACATCGGCCCGGAAGTCCCCCAGGAGGATCTGCTCTGGCAAGACCCGGTGCCAGCCGGCCCGAAGGATTACGATGTCGGCGCCATCAAGGCGCGCATTCGCTCCAGCGGCTTGTCAGTCGGCGAGCTGGTGGCCACCGCGTGGGACAGTGCGCGCACCTTCCGGGGCTCGGACTTTCGCGGTGGGGCCAACGGCGCGCGCATCCGCCTGGCGCCGCAGCGTCACTGGCCGGCCAACGAGCCGCAGCGGCTCGAAAAAGTGCTGGCGGTGCTGGAGCCGATCGCGCAGCGCTACGGGGCCAGCGTGGCCGACGTCATCGTGCTGGGCGGCAACGTCGGCATCGAGATGGCCGCCGAAGCCGCCGGCGTGCCGCTGGAAGTGCCGTTTGCGCCGGGCCGGGGCGATGCCACCCAGGAGTGGACCGATGTCGAGTCGTTCCGCTGGCTGGAGCCGGTGGCCGATGGATTCCGCAACTACCTGCAGCCGGACTGCGCGCTGGCCCCGGAAGAGCTGCTGCTGGACCGTGCCCAGCTGCTGGGGCTGACCGCGGTGGAGATGACGGTGCTGGTCGGAGGGCTGCGGGTGTTGGGCGCCAACCACGGCGGCAGCCCTGACGGCGTTTTCACCCAGCGTGTTGGCGTGCTCAGCAACGACTTTTTTGTCACGCTGACCGACATGGCTTACCGCTGGCAGCCGGTTGGACCCAACCGCTACGAAATCGTCGAGCGCGCCAGTGGGCAAGTGCGCTACAGCGCCACCCGCGTGGACCTGGTGTTCGGCTCCAACTCGATCCTGCGCGCCTATGCGGAGGTCTACGCCCAGGATGACAACCGCGCCAAGTTCGTGCACGACTTCGTGGCCGCCTGGGTCAAGGTGATGAACAACGACCGCTACGACCTGCGTCCTTGATCCGGTGGCGCCCACGGTACATGGGTCGCCAGCGGCGGCGGGTAGCATCACGACATGATGCAGCCGCCCCGCTTTCCCGACCTGCGCCCGCACCCGGTGTGGTTGCGGGCGTTGGCTTGGTTGTTGGCAGCAGGTGCCTGGGCGGCGTGGTGGCAGGGGCCGCCAGCCTGGTGGGCGCCCGCGGTGTGGGCCGCGCCGGGGCTGCTGACGCTGGTC
This sequence comes from Tepidimonas sp., assembly GCA_025054905.1. Classification (GTDB taxonomy): domain Bacteria; phylum Pseudomonadota; class Gammaproteobacteria; order Burkholderiales; family Burkholderiaceae_C; genus Tepidimonas. The sequence continues at coordinate 2,603 of JANWZF010000157.1, read as the reverse complement.
GCGTTGGCCGTGGCCCCCCGCTGGTGGCAGCGCCGCCCATACTGGGTCGCGGTGGCGTTGGTGCTGATGCTGACGGCTGTGTTGGCGCTGGGGTGGGCCCTGCTGTGGGCGCGCTGGATGCCCCAAGCGCTGATCGACCCCGGGCGGCTGACCGCGGCGGCGGTGCTGGCCGTGGCCTTGCTGTTAGGCTACCTGGACTGGCGCCATCACCGCCTTTCGCCTGCGTTGGTGCAGGCCCGGCTGCAAGCACTGCAAAGCCGCATGCGCCCGCACTTCCTGTTCAACAGCTTGAACAGCGTGCTGGCGTTGATGCGCCGCGATCCGGCGCGGGCCGAAGCGATGCTGGAGGATCTGGCCGAGCTGTACCGCGCTTTGCTGGCCGAGCCGCGTGCGTGCGTGCCCCTGGCCGATGAGCTGGCCCTGGCGCGCACCTACCTGGCGGTGGAGCAAGTGCGGCTGGGGACGCGGCTGCGCCAGAGCTGGGTCGTCGATGCGGCGCCGGCCGACGCACGACTGCCGCCACTGACCGTGCAGCCGCTGGTGGAAAACGCCGTGCGCCACGGCGTCGAGCCGCGCCCAGACGGCGCCTGTGTGACGGTGGAGGCGTTTGGCGACGACGACCACCTGGTGCTATTCGTGCGCAACCCGTTGCCTCCGCCCGGGGCGGTCACGCGCGGCCATGGGCTGGCCTTGGCCAACCTGCGTGAGCGGCTGGAGTTGCTCTACGGTGGTGCCGCGCGCCTGCACACCTACGAGTCCGAGGGCGAATTCGTCGCCCAGGTGCGCGTGCCGCTGCGCGGGCCAGCCGCAACGGCGCACCAAGGCTAGCCGCGCACCTCGTCGATCAGCGTGCGAAAGGCATCCACGTCCTCGAAGCTGCGGTAGACGCTGGCAAAGCGCACATAGGCCACCTGGTCCAGCTCGCGCAGTTCCTGCATGACCCACTCGCCCAGCGTCTGCGAGGGGACTTCGCGCGCAGGTTCGGCCAGCAGCTTTTCTTCGATGCGCGCGACGGCGGCATCGAGCTGCTCGGTGCTGACCGGCCGTTTGCGCAGCGCCAGCGCCAGACTCGCGCGCAACTTGGCTGCGTCATAGTCCACGCGGCGGCCGTCCTTCTTGACCACCTGTGGGAAGGTTACCTCGGCTCGCTCATAGGTGGTGAAGCGCTTGTCGCAAGCGCCACAGCGGCGGCGGCGCCGCACGAAGGCCCCATCGTCGGACTCGCGCGTCTCCACCACCTGGGTGTCGGCGTGTCCGCAGAAGGGGCACTTCATGGTCTCACCCGTACACGGGGAAGCGGCGCGTGAGCTCGGCCACCTGCGCGCGCACGCGCTCGATCGTGGCCGGGTTGTGCGGGTCGTCCAGCACGTCGGCGATCAGGTGCGCGGTCTGGCGCGCCTCGGCTTCGGTGAAGCCGCGCGTGGTCATGGCCGGTGTACCCAGCCGGATGCCGCTGGTGACCATCGGCTTTTGCGGATCGTTGGGAATGGCGTTCTTGTTGACCGTGATGTGCGCCTGGCCCAGCACCGCCTCGGCTTCCTTGCCGGTGATGCCTTTGGCGCGCAGGTCCACCAGCATCACATGGCTTTCGGTGCGGCCGCTGACGATGCGCAGGCCGCGCTGCTGCAGCACCTCGGCCATCGCCTGGGCGTTGTTGATCACCTGCTGCTGGTAAACCTTGAATTCGGGGCTGAGCGCTTCCTTGAACGCCACCGCCTTGGCGGCGATCACATGCATCAGCGGCCCGCCCTGCAGACCAGGGAAGACCGCGCTGTTGATGGCCTTTTCGTGCTCGGCCTTCATCAGGATGATGCCGCCGCGCGGGCCACGCAGGCTCTTGTGCGTTGTGGAGGTCACCACGTCGGCGTGCGGCACCGGGTTCGGATAGACACCCGCGGCGATCAGACCGGCATAGTGCGCCATGTCGACCATGAAGATCGCGCCGATCTCGCGGGCCACGCGCGCAAAGCGCTCGAAGTCGATGCGCAGGCTGTAGGCGCTAGCGCCGGCTATGATCAGCTTGGGCCGGTGCTGGCGCGCCTTGGCTTCCATCGCATCGTAGTCGATCTCCTCACGCTCGTTGAGGCCGTAGGAGATGACGTTGAACCACTTGCCCGACATGTTCAGCGCCATGCCGTGCGTCAGGTGACCGCCTTCGGCCAGGCTCATGCCCATGATGGTGTCGCCGGGCTTGAGGAAAGCCAGGAACACCGCCTCGTTGGCGCTGGCACCGCAATGCGGCTGCACGTTGGCTGCTTCGGCACCGAACAGCTGCTTGACGCGGTCGATGGCCAGTTGCTCGGCCACGTCCACGTGCTCGCAGCCGCCGTAGTAACGGCGGCCAGGGTAGCCTTCGGCGTACTTGTTGGTCAGCTGCGTGCCCTGGGCGGCCATCACGGCCGGGGAGGCGTAGTTTTCGCTGGCGATGAGTTCGATGTGGGCTTCCTGGCGGGCGTTTTCGGCCTGGATGGCGGCCCACAGCTCGGGGTCGGTCTGTTCGATGAGGATCTGGCGGCTGAACATGGCAGTCCTGACGTGGCGGTTGGACCCGCGGCGGCGCTTGCGCGGCACGGGCTGCCCAGGCGAACGGCGAGGCGGCGCAC
>JANWZF010000011.1 GCA_025054905.1 Tepidimonas sp. | reverse complement strand
TGCTCCAGCGCCTGCTGCCAGTCCAGCCGCCACTCAGGGATCTGCGGCGCCGCCGCGCACCCCGCCAGCAGCAGCACCAGCCCCGCCACCATGATCCGTGGCCGTCTCGCTGTCACGGCAAACGCACCTCCGGGTCACGCGCAAACGGCCAGCGCCGCTGCAGATCGAGCAGCATCGCATCGATGCGTCGCAGCGTCAGCTCGACTTCCGCGCGCAATCCATCCAGATCGACGCTGGCCGTGCGCGCGTTGCGGGCCACCCCGTGCACCTCGTCGAGCACCCCGTCGACGCGCTTGAGCGAGGCGCGCAGGTCGGTCAGCAGCGCACGCGCTTCGCGCAACACGAGCTGCGCGTCGTCGACCACCCCGTCAGGGGCCAACAAGCGCTCGTCGGTGCGCCGCACCGCCGTCTCCACCCGCTGCAGCACGGCCTGCGTGCCCATGAGCGCACGCTGGCCCTGGACCAGCAGTTCGCTCACCCGCCGACGGTCGCGCTCCCCCAACACAGCGCGCAACGCGCCGCCCTCTGCGTTGGCGTGCGCCAGCAGTTCGCGCAGCTCGCTCAGGGCCTGGTTGACCGGGGCGTCACGGGCGGTCATCGCGCGCAGCTGCTCCACCAGTTCGCGCGCGGTGTTGACCACCCGCGGCAGATCCGCCAGCGCATCCCCGCGCAGCACCGGCCGCACCGCCCCATCGGGCAGCGGCGGGCTGTCCAGCTCGCCGGTGTAGGCGCGCAGGCGGGTTCCCCCAACCACCCCCCGCTCCATCGTGAACACACTGCTGGCACGCAGCCAGCGAGCATCGCGTCGCGGCACGTCGATCTCGATGCGTACGCTGCCATCGTCGGCCAGCGCGATGCGCCGCACCCGGCCAATGGCAAAGCCGGAAAACGTCAGGTCCATCCCCACCGTCACGCCTTCGGCGTCGTCGGTGATCAAGACCAGACGCTGGGTCGCCTCGAACACGCCGCGCGCGTACATCAGGTACAGGGCTGTCCCCACCACGAGCAGCGCCAGCAGCAGCAACAACGCGCGGGCCCGGCGCTCCAGGGCGCGCGTCGGCGGCGGCGTGTCGTCCGGCAGGTTTGAAGGCGGCACGGACGGGACGGGGGACTTCACCTCGGGCTGCATGTCGCTTCAATAATAGTTGCCCACCAGCGCCAGCAACTCCACCCCCAGCAGCACCACCGCGGTGCGCACCAGCGCACGCACATCGCCTTGGGGACGCAGGTCGAACACGGCCGCCAGCGGCACCAGCGCCACCGCCAGCGCAAACCCCAACGTCTTGAGCGCGAAGATCAACGCCACCGTCGGCTCGAAAATCTGGCCGACCGCACGCGTGTAGCCGGCCAGAGCCCACGGCGAAAATCCGTACAGGTTCAGGTAGGTCAACACCAGGGCGATCACGCAGCTGGCCAGCGTCAGCAACACGGTGGCCAACGCACCGCCCAGCGCGCGCGGCAGCACATGCTGGCGCCAGGGTTCGGGGCCGGCCGATGGCTCCAGCGCGAGCCGTCCGTCCCGACGCCAACGCCGCAGCTCGGCGGCGCGCGCCAGCATGCCGCGCAGCAGCACAAACATCGCGGCCGCCAGCGGCAACAACTCCAGCACCAGCACCCGCACCACCGCATCGACGGCGTAGCGCGTCAGGCCATAGCTCTGCGCGGTGACGACGACGATGCGGATCAGCACCTGGCCAAACAGGGCCGACAGCACCGCGTACCACCCGAGCGCGGGCCAGGCGGCCAGCACAAGCTGTTGCGCCACCCGGCCCCACTGCGGGCCGCGGTAACTGGCGGGCTGCAGCGCCAGCGCCAGCACGCGCCCCGTCAGCCGCAGCAGCCCCAAGCCCCACGGCTGGCGCACCGAGCCCTGGACGGACGGCAGCGTGGGAGGACTCATCGTCACGATGTTAGCCCAAGGCCCACAGGATGTGTTCGCGCACCAGTGGCGGATCGGCCGCGTGCTGCAACGCATCGCGCAGCGCGGCTTCGATGGCCTGGGCCCGCGCAGGCGCCCCGGCGGCGTGCGCGGCGCGGCGCGCGTTGCCCAGCGCCACCGCCAGGTTGCGGCGCCAGCGCACGTAGCCGATCCGCCGGATCGCACTGCCCTGGGTATGACGCTCGAAGTCAGCCGCCTGCCAGCCCCACAGCTGCAGCAAGGTGGCGTCGTCCCAAGGCGAACGTGGCACGAAATCGGCCAGCGGGCTGCGCTGCGCAAACTTGTTCCAGGGACACACCAGCTGGCAATCATCGCAGCCATAGATGCGGTTGCCGATCGACGGCCGCAGCTCCTGCGGAATCGGCCCCTCGTGCTCGATGGTCAGATAGGCGATGCAACGCCGCGCATCGAGGCGATAGGGGGCGACGATGGCGCCGGTCGGGCAAACGTCCAGACAGGCGCGGCACTGGCCGCAATGGGGGGACTGGGCCGGGGTGCGCGGCAGCCAGCGGTCCAGATAGATTTCACCCAGGAAAAACATCGAACCGGCCTGGCGCGACAGCAGCAGCGTGTGCTTGCCGCGCCAGCCCAGGCCGCTGCGCGCGGCCAGCTCCACCTCCAGCACCGGCGCCGAATCGGTAAACACCCGGCAGGCCGGAGGCGGCGCATCGGGCTGCAACTCGACCCAGGCGGACTGCAACCGCTCGGCCAGCACCTGCAGGCGTTGGCGCAGCACCTTGTGATAGTCGCGCCCCCGCGCGTACAGCGACACCACCGCCTGTTGCGGGTCGCGCAGCCGCTCCCATTCGCGAGCGCGCCAGTTGGCCGCCGCACCGGGGGGCAAGTAATCCATGCGGGCGGTGATGACGCTGACGGTGCCGGGCACCAGCTCGGCCGGCCGCGCGCGCTTGAGCCCGTGACGGGCCATGTAGTCCATCGAGCCATGCCAGCCCTGCTCAAGCCAGGCCAGCAGCCCCGCTTCGGCGTCGCGCAGATCGATGTCGGCCACGCCAATCTGGGAAAATCCGAGTTCGTCAGCCCAGCCCTGCAGCCGCTGCCACAGGGTGTGCGCGGTGGCCGCAGCCAGCGGTCGGGGCGGGGCTGGTTCCATGGGCAGCCATTGTAGAAAGCCATGACCTCCGCCCCATCCGGCCCGCCGGGCGTGCACTGGCACGACGTGGACGAAGCGACGCTGGCGGCGCGGCTGCGCCGCTGGGCCGACTGGCTGCGGGCCGAGCCAGACCGCGCCAACCTGTTGATCACGCTGCACGGTGACCTGGGCGCCGGCAAGACGACGTTCGCACGCCTGCTGCTGCGCGCCCTGGGGGTCGGCGGACGCATCAAAAGCCCAACCTTTGCACTGGTGGAGCCCTACGAGCTGGACCTGGGGTCGGCGGTGTTACCAGCCTGGCACGCCGATCTGTACCGCTTCGACGACCCGCGCGAATGGGACGAAGCCGGCTTGACGGAACTGCTGGGTGGCAGCGGACTCCGATTGGTGGAGTGGCCCGAGCGGGCCGGTGGTCGCCTGGGCCCACCCGATCTGGCGGTGCAGCTGGCCACCGGCTCGGACGAGTCGCGGCGCGAGTTGACCCTGCAGGCCTGCACGCCGGCCGGACAGGCCGCGCTGCAGGCCCTGACCGCCGACCTGTGCTGAAGCCGATGCCCTCCGTACCGCCCGTGACCCAGCCCGAACATGCGGTGCGCCGCCGCACGCTGCGCGCGCTGGCCGGCTGGCTGGCGCTGGTGGGCGGCGGCCTGCCGTGGCCGGTGTGGGCAGCGCGCATCGTGGGGGTGCGGGTTTGGCCGGCGCGTGACTACACGCGCGTGACGATCGAATCCGACACCGCGCTGCAAGCCACGCCCCGCTATGTGGCCGATCCGCCCCGGCTGGCGGTAGACATTCGCGGAGCGGAGCTGCTCGGCAGTCTGCAGGCGCTGGTGCAGCGCATCACCCCGGACGACCCGTACGTGGCACGGGTACGCGTCGGGCTGTTCGACCCTGACACGGTGCGGCTGGTGCTGGATCTGAAGGCGCCGGTGCGACCGGAGGTGTTTCAGCTCGAGCCAGTGGCGGCCTACCAGCATCGGCTGGTGCTGGATCTGGTGCCGTTGCAGCCGGTCGACCCCCTGGAAGCGTTGATCGCGCGCCACAGCGCTGCCGAAGGCCCGGCACCGTCTGCAGCCGCCCCGGCGCCTTCCGGCGATCCGATTGCGGACTGGCTGAGCCGGCGCGAGGCCATGGCCGCCCCGGCCCCCGCTGCCCCCAAAGCTGAAGCGCGCACACCAGCCCCAGCCGCCCGCCCCGCCGTGGAGCGGCTCATCATCGTGGCGCTGGATCCGGGCCATGGCGGCGAAGATCCTGGCGCCATCGGCCCCGGCGGCACGCAGGAAAAAGACATCGTGCTGGCCATCGCGCGGCTGCTGCGTGACGAGCTGGATGGCACGCGGGTGCAAGGCCACACGGTGCGGGTGTTCATGACCCGCGACGGCGATCACTTCGTGCCACTGCACACGCGCGTGCACAAGGCGCGCCAGGTGCAGGCTGACCTGTTCGTCAGCATCCATGCGGATGCGTTTTTTTCGCCCCGTCCCCGTGGCGCCAGCGTCTATGCGCTGAGCGAGCGCGGTGCCTCCAGCGCTGCGGCACGCTGGATCGCCAACAAGGAAAATGGCGCCGATGCCATCGGCGGGCTG
>JANWZF010000102.1 GCA_025054905.1 Tepidimonas sp. | reverse complement strand
GGATCATCGAGCAGGTGCTCCTCCAGCAAACCCACCAAAGCCGGCAGATCGCGGCCCAACCGGCCCGGCGGCAGCTGCACCCAGTGCCACGATAGCCAAGGCGTCGGCACCACCAGCGCCACGTTCTGGGCGGTGCCAAGCTCGATCAGCGCCTCGGTGGGTGCGCGTCCATGGGCCTGCACCGTGCCTTCTGTGTCCAGCCGCGCCCAATGCCAGAGGGCCCCATCGGTGTCTGGGGTGGAGGAGCCGACCCATGAGCGGCGAAGGGCGGGGCGCAGGATCAGCATGGAAGGACGGTCGGTGCAGGCAAGCGCGGCAAGCATAGCACCGCCTCATGGCGTGGCCGCAGGTGGGAAAGCCTGCGGGCTGCGGCGCAGCCACACCACATCCACCCTTGTGCCCTCGCGGCGCAGCAGGGCCGTTTGCTGCACAGTCAGTGTGCCCAGGCGCAGCTGCCCGTGAACGAGGAAGTAGCGGCTGGCCACGCTCAACGTGTTGAGCGAGGCGGATGGGCCCAGGCGTGGCAGCAGCTCGGTGAGGGCTTGCGGGCGGTCGAGTGGGCGCTGGCTGCGTTGCAGCAGCAGCCGCTGGGCGTCGGCAGCCTGCAGGCCCTCGATGCCGGCGCGCAACGCCAGGGCGCCTGCGGTGTTGAGGTTGAGGGGGGTCGGCTCGGGCAACCACACCGTGTGGTCGCGCAGCGCCGCCCAGCTGCGAGCGCTCAAGCCCAGGGCCTGCAGATCCTCCAAAGTCTGCGGCAGCGGGTGGCGCGGTGGACGCTGGCCATCAGCCGGCCAGGCGGCCAGCAGCGCCTGTGCGACCGTGTGCAGTTCATCGGCTGGCAAATCGAGCAGCCCGTACAGCCGTTCGAAGGCTGCCAGCGCGACCGGGGCCAGCCGGGGCGTGGCTGCGGTCAGATCGATCAGGTTGCGCCAGTTCAGGCGCCCTTGCGCATCTTCGATGCGGCCGGCCAGCCAGGCGTGTTCCAGAGGGTCGTCGCCGCTGTCGCGGCTGGGCCGCAGAAAGGCTGACAAAGGGGTGGGCTGCAACGGGACGGCCCAGGGCTCGCCGAGGTGATCGAGGCTGGAAGCGCGGCCGTCTTCGCGCACGATCAGCCGCGCCCAATCCAGCGCGCCGGTGAGCAGCCAGGCGGCCTGCTGGTGCTCGCGTTCGGCTCGTTCGACTGCCCAAGCGCGCCACCGCCACGACCAGGCCGCAGCCGCCAACGTGCTGACCAGGGCCATCAGCAGCAAGGCCATCAGCAGGGCCGCGCCGCGCGCTGGGGGTGTCATGATTTGCCCCCGGCCACCAGGGGTGAGACCCAATCCAGCGTCAGCGGCCCGGCCAGGTCGCTGCTGTCGGCGGGGGTCAGCTGCAACCGCACAGCCCGTGGCGGTGGGCCATCATCGGGGGCTTCGATCCAGCGTGACCCATCCCAGACTTGCACGCGCAGCGCGCTCAGGGGCACCGTGGCCACGCCTTCGGTGCGTACCCGCTGCGCAGCCAGCTCCCAGGCTTGCTGGATTTCGGCGCGTTGGCGCAGCGGCGGGGATTGCCAGCGCGTCCAGCGCGCGGGTGCGCCCGTGGCCGCCCAGGCCACCACTTGCCAGCCCGGCCCCTCGGCCGCCTGGCGCAGCAAGCGCACCGTGTGGCCTTGGGAGGACCAGACCACCCACGTCGGGTCGGCATTTCCAGCGGTTCCAGCCAAGCGATCGAGGTCGATCTGCCATTGCGCCAGGACATCGGCCCAGCCGGTCAGAGCCTGGCTGCGCGCCTGCGTCAGTTCGCGCACCCGCAGCAGACCATCCAGGCTGCGCCAGCCCAGGGTCGCCAGCAGGGCCATCACCGCCAGGGCGGTCAGCAGTTCGATGAGGGTCAGGCCACGCCCATCGCGCATGATGTTGCCCCCCAGAGGATCAGTGCCGGCCGAGCACGGTGGTCAGCTGCGCCAGCACCACCTCGCTGCCGGGCTGCAGCACGCGCACATCCACGCGCCGAAAGCTCGGATTCGGGGTGGGGTCGATGTTCAGCTCCACGATATGCTCCACGCCGCCCTGCCAGCAGGCCGAGCGCGAGGAGCCCAAGGCGGGAAAGCCGGGTGACAGGCGCAGTGCCACCTGGGCATTGTGGGCGCACAGCTGGGCCAGCCACTGCTCAGGTTGACGCTGGGCGGCGCGCAACAAGGCCTGGCCGGCTTGCTGGGCGGCCAGCGCCGCCATGGCCACGATGACCAACGCCACCAGCACTTCCACCAGCGTGAACCCCCACTGGGGACGGTGAGCATCGCAGGGCGGGCAGGTCGGGTGTGGGGCCATGTTCTACTCCAGGCGCACGGCCCCCCAGCCCGCAAACACCAGCGCACGCCGCTGGGCGCCGTGGTGCAGCTCCAGGCGCCATGGTGGCCCCATCGGCTCAGGGCCCAAGCGCAGCTGCGCTTGGGTCGGCTCCAGATGCACAGCCGTTGCCGGCAGCAACCAGGTCTGGCGGCGCGGCAGCTCGGGCAACGCCTCGGAAGGCAGCCCCCGCCAAGACCAGCCCTGCTCATCCCATGCCCATTCGACCGCTTGTCCCCTGAGGCGCGCCTGGATGCGCACCGCTTCGATCTGGCTTTGCAGCGTTTCGGCCTGGCGGTCCAGACGCCGATCGGCACCTGTGTACCAACTTGTCCACAGCGCTGCACTGACCACCCCGACGATGGCCAACACCACCAGCAGCTCCAGCAGCGTCAGGCCTCGGGAGGCCGCCATCGGTGGTGCGCAGGCGCCCGAGGGTTCATTGCCAGCTGCCGATGTCGGCATCGGCCCCTTCGCCTCCAGGTTGTCCATCCGCGCCCAGAGAAAACACATCCACTTCGCCATAGGCCCCTGGGTTCAGGTACTGGTACGGACGCCCCCACGGATCGTTGGGCAGTTTGTCCAGATACGGGCGCCAGTTGGGCGCAGGCGGCCCCGCGCTGGGGCGCTGCACCAGCGCTTGCAAGCCCTGTTCTTGAGTCGGATAGCGCTGGTTGTCCAGGCGGTACAGTTTGAGCGCCTGCATCAGGTTGGCAACATCGGCCCGCGCGGCCGTGACGCGCGATTCCTCGGCACGCCCGATCACATTGGGCACGATCAGCGCCGCGAGCACGCCGATGATCACGAGAATGACCAACAGCTCGATCAACGTGAAGCCGCGCGTGCGCGCGCCGGTTGCGGGATGACGGGCAGACCACATGCCAACGATCATAATTCAGCCCCATGAAACCAGGCTGCGCCTCACGTCTGTCGCGGGTCTCACGGGGCATCTGCGCGCGTGGGCGCATCGATGCGGTCTTGCCGGTCACGCTGGTGGCGTGGGCGTTGGCGGGCTGGATGGCCGCCTGGTGGGGGTGGCGCTGGTGGGCACTGCGTGCGCCGGTTGTGTCGGTTTCCGCGCCACCCAGCTCGCCGCCGCAAGTGACGGCGGAGGCGATGGCACGGGCTTTGGGCGCCACGCAGCAGCCCAGGGCGGTGCCCTCGTCGGCGCCGATGACACCGATGCCGTGGCGGCTGCTCGGGGTGGCGGCCGCCTCGGACGGTGGGGGCGCGGCGTTGTTGGCCCGCGGCGATCAACCGGCACGCGCCTTCCGCGCCGGGGCGATGCTGCCGGATGGGTGGCGCGTGCAGCGCATCGAGCACGATGGCGTGTGGCTGGCCCCGCCCGAAGGGGGGGAAGCGGTGCGGTTGGCAGCGCCGGTGCGACCAGTCCCCTCTGCTGGGCCCCCAGCCACGGGCGGTTGATTCGGCATGCGCCGCGTGCTGGCGCCGCGGGCAAGCTGGAGGCAGCGGCCGCGCACCCTCATCCCCGCAGGAACAGCCGGTAAACCGGGTTGTCCGTCTCCTCCACGTAAGGATAGCCGAGTTCGCGCAGAAAACGCTCGAACGCTTTGCCGTCTTTTGGCGGTACCTGCAGGCCGACCAGAATACGGCCGTAGTCGGCGCCCTGGTTGCGGTAGTGAAAGAGGCTGATGTTCCAGCTCGGGCGCATCAGCGTCAGGAATTTCAGCAACGCCCCGGGGCGCTCCGGGAAGATGAAGCGCAGCAGCCGCTCGTCGTGGGCCAGCGGCGAGTGGCCGCCGACCATGTGGCGGATGTGCTCCTGCGCCAGGTCGTCGTGCGTCAGGTCCAGCGTTGCAAAGCCGTGCTTTTCGAACGCCGCGGCAATCTTGGCACTTTCGCCCTTGCCGTGGGTGGTCAGGCCGACGAAGACGTGCGCGACCCGGGCGTCGTGGATGCGGTAGTTGAACTCGGTGACGTTGCGCGGCCCGCCCGGCAGCGAGCCGATGGCCTGCAAAAAGCGCAGGAAGCTGCCGCGCTCCTCGGGGATGGTGACGGCAAACAGCGCCTCGCGCTCTTCGCCGACTTCGGCACGCTCGGCCACGAAGCGCAGCCGGTCGAAGTTCATGTTGGCGCCGCACAGGATGGCGGCGTAGGTTTCACCGCGCGTCTTGTGCTCGGCGACGTATTTTTTAATGGCCGCCACCGCCATCGCGCCGGCCGGCTCGACGATGCTGCGCGTGTCGACGAAGACGTCCTTGATCGCGGCGCAGACCTCGTCGGTGTCGACGGTGAGGTAGCCATCGACCAGCTCGCGCGCGATGCGGAAGGTCTCCGCGCCGACCAGTTTGACCGCTGTGCCATCGGAAAACAGCCCGACGTCGGCCAGCTGCACGCGCTGGCCTGCGCGCACCGAGCGCAGCATGGCGTCGGAGTCGCTCATCTGCACGCCGATGACGCGGATGTCGGGCCGCACCGCCTTGAGGTAGTTGGCCACACCGGCGATCAGGCCGCCGCCGCCGATGGCCACGAACACCGCATCGAGCCGGTTGGAGCCCAGACCCTGCAACTGGCGCAGCATTTCCATCGCGATGGTGCCCTGGCCGGCAATGACGTCCGGGTCATCAAAGGGGTGGACGAAGGTGAGGCCCTCGCGCTGGGCAAGGTCGGCGGCATGCTGCGCCGCATCAGAATAGCTGTCACCGTGCAAGACCACCTCGCCGCCGAGGGCCCGCACCGCGTCGATCTTGACCTGCGGGGTGGTGGTGGGCATGACGATGACGGCGCGGGCGCCGAGCTTGTGCGCGCCCAGCGCCACGCCCTGCGCATGGTTGCCGGCCGAGGCGCAGATGACGCCGCGCTGCAGTTGCTCGGGCTTGAGCTGCGCCAGCTTGTTGTAGGCGCCGCGCAGCTTGAAGCTGAACACGGGTTGCTGATCTTCGCGCTTGAGCAGCACTTTGTTGTGCAGCCGGCGGCTTAGGTTGCGCGCGGGCTCCAGCGGGGTCTCGCGCGCCACGTCGTAGACGCGCGCGGTGAGAATTTTTTTCAGGTAATCCTGGGGCGTGAGGGGGGCAGGGTCGGTCATCGGGGCGCGTGCCAGCGGATCGTTCGAAAACCCTGGTGGTGCAGGGCCGCCCGTATGATACGGGCCCTGAGGGGCCAAAAAAAAAAGCCCAAGCGGCCAAGCCGCTTGGGCTGTAGAACCACCCATATAGGGCAGAGGAGACAACGGAGCATATTATAAATGACTTATATTGCAGTGCAACATCCTGCCTGCAAGCAAGGTTTTCGGAAGGGCGCTGGACGATGGAATGCACGGTGGCTTGGGGTGGTGGCCTGGGGCTAGGCACAGGCATGGGGTTTGTGGCGCGCACCGGCAGCGGCCATGTGGTGGCGATGGACGGGGCTCCGGACGAGCAGCGTCCCGAATTCGGGGGCGCCAACGTGGCGCCGCGGCCGATGGAGCTGGTGTTGGCGGGCACCGGCGGCTGCACCGCGTACGACGTGGTGCTGATTCTGCGCCGCGGTCGCCACGACGTGCGGGGCTGTCAGGTGCAGCTCAAGGCCGAGCGGGCCGAGCGTGACCCCAAGGTGTTCACTCGCGTTCACATGCACTTCGTGGTGCAGGGCCGCGGCGTGCCGCGCGAGGCGGTGGCGCGCGCCATCGAACTCAGCCATGAAAAGTACTGCTCGGCCAGCATCATGCTTGCCAAGACGGCTGAGATCACGACCAGTTTCGAGGTCGTGGAGGTGTGAGCGCGCGCAGCCTCTGCCGTCGGCCCAGGGGCTAGGGCCTCAGATCCGGTGCGCCACGGTGGTCATGACCTTGGCTGCGGCGCGCATGGCCCACTTGACCGGCGTGGGCAGCTCGATGCCCCCGGCGTGCAGCGCCTCGCGCGCGTGGCGGATTTCGTCGTCCTTCATCTGTTGCACGATGGCGCGTGAGGCGTGGTCGTGCGCCGGCAGGCGGTCCAGGTGTCCGTCCAGATGCGCTTCGACCTGGCGTTCGGTTTCGACCACGAAGCCGAGGCTAACGCCCCGGCCAGCCAGGCCAGCGGCCAGCCCGATGGCGAAGGCCCCGGCATACCACACCGGGCACAGCAGCGAGCGACGCGCACCGAGCTCATCGAGCCGCTGTTGGCACCAGGCCAGATGGTCGGTCTCATCCTGCGCGGCGGCTTCGAGGTGACGCGCGGTGCGTTCCCGGTCGGCGGCGCTGCCCGGCGCCAGGCGGGCAGCGTAGGCCTGCCCGGTGTAGAGGGCCTGCGCGCAGATTTCGCCGACGTGGTTGACACGCATCAGCGCGCCGCTGAGGCGACGCTCCTCCTCCGACAGTTCCGCGCCCTGGCCGACTGCTTCGGCGGGAGGTTGCGGCGTGGGGCGCGCGGCCCGGTGGGGCGCCAGCAGCGTGCGCAGCGCATTGTCGGCTGCGATCAGCGTGGCATCGACGAACGTTCGGTTCATGGCCAGCCATCGTAGCTTGCGGCTCAAGACCCCGGTTTGATCTCGGTCACGAGGTAAGCGCCGTGGACGTGGGCAACCCGAAAGCGCACGCGCTGGCCGACCTGCAGCCCCTGCAGCAAGGCGGGGTCGCGCACCTGAAACACCATCGTCATGGCGGGCATGTCCAGTTCGGCGATGGCGCGGTGGCTCAGCGTGACTTTGTGGGCCGCCACGTCGAGGCGGCGCACTTCGCCGTCGACCCAGTCGCTCACCCGGGGCGTGGAGCTGCTGCCCGCGTGCTCATGCGCGTGGGCCTGCACCGGACGCAGTCCCCCGCCCGGGTAGCGGGCCCAGACGCGGCTGGAGCCGTCGGGTTGCACCAGCAGCACGTCGTAGGGGTCGCGGCGGCCGCCGTAAGCCGGGCCATCCATGCCCGGACTGCCCACCGGCATGCCCGGCACCGCCAGGCCCAGCGCCGCCGGACGCTCGCGCAGCAGGCGCAACAGGTCAGGGGCCGGCACATGCCCCTCGACGACGTAGCCGCCCACCCGCGCGGTATGGCATGAGGCGTAGCGCGCCGGCAAGCCCAGACGCTGGCGCATCGCGGCGTTGCCGACGTCGTGCACGCGCACGGTCAGACCGTGGACCTGCAGGTGCGCGATCCAGTCCTGGCAGCACCCGCATTGGGGGTCCTTCCAGACCTCCACCAGGGGCAAGCCGGTCGCGACGGTGGCGGCGGGGGCCGCGCCTCGGGCCAGGGCCAGTCCCGGCAGGAGGGCCAAGCCCCCCATCAGGGCGCGGCGCAGTGCATCAACGGTGCGGGCCATGGTGTCCTCCCGTGGGGTGGTGGACTTCGATGGGGGCTGCTGGCGCCGGTGCCGGCCGAGGCGCGGCCGGGGCCGCCGGTCCGTGTGAGGGCTGTAGCCCCGCCTGCACCGGCTGAGCCTGCGTGCCGGGTGGCGGGCGGTACCAGCCCGGATCGTTTCGGTCGTCGGCACCCAGATCGCGGCGCACTTTCAGCACGGTGAACATGCCCCCCATCTCGATCGGCCCGTACGGGCCGTGTCCGGTCATCATCGGCAGCGTATTGTCCGGCAACGGCATTTCCATGGCGCCCATGTCGGCCATGCCGCGCTCGCCCATCACCATGTAGTCCGGCACCAGCCGCTGCAGCCGGTGCACCAGGCCGCGGTGGTCGACCCCGATCATCGTCGGCACGCCGTGCCCCATGGGGCCCATCGTGTGGTGGCTTTTGTGGCAATGCAGGGCCCAGTCGCCTTCCTCGTTGGCGATGAACTCGATCTGGCGCATCTGTCCCACGGCAATGTCCACCGTGACTTCAGGCCAGCGTGCCTCGGGGCGCACCGGTCCTCCGTCGGTGCCAGTCACTTCGAATTCCATGCCGTGCAGATGGATGGGATGGTTGGTCATGGTGAGGTTGCCGATGCGCACCCGCACGCGGTCACCCAGGCGGGCCAGCAGGGGATCGATGCCGGGAAAAACACGGCTGTTGAAGGCCCACAGGTTGAATTCCAGCATCGTGTTGACGTTGGGGGTGCGGGCTCCGGGGGTGATGTCGAAGGCGTTGATCAAAAACGCGTAGTCGCGTTCGACGGCGGCGATCCACGGGTGCGGCCGGCGCGGGTGGGTGATCCACAGCCCCATCATGCCCATGGCCATCTGCACCATTTCGTCGGCGTGCGGGTGGTACATGAAGGTGCCGGGGCGGCGTGCTTCGAATTCATACACCCAGGTCTGCCCGGGCGGGATCTGGGGTTGGTTGAGCCCGCCGACGCCGTCCATCCCGTTGGGCAGTCGCTGGCCATGCCAGTGGATGGTGGTGTGCTCGGGCAGCCGGTTGGTGACAAAGATGCGTACCCGATCGCCTTCGACGACCTCGATCGTGGGGCCGGGGCTGGAGCCGTTGTAGCCCCACAGATGGGCGCTCATGCCCGGGGCCAGCTCACGCACCACGGGCTCGGCCACGAGGTGAAATTCCTTGACCCCGTCGCGCAGGCGAAACGGCAGTGTCCAACCGTTGAGCGTGACCACCGGACGATAGGGGCGTCCGGCGCCGGTGACGCCCGGGGGCATCCAGGGCCCGGCGGTGGCGGGGTCGCTGCGGCTGACCGGCTCGGGCAGCGACAGCAGCGCGGCGCGGGCCACCGGGACGGCGGCCAGTGTGGCGGCGCCAGCCAGCGCGTGGGCAAAAAAGCGGCGGCGTTGCATGGTCAATGTCCTGGTGGGGGGGAAGACGAGGGCATCGCGGCCTCGACGCTGGAGTCCGTCGGCGGCACGTAGGGCAGCCCAGCCAGCACGCCTTGCAGGGCCAGTTCGGCCAGCCAGGCCTGCAGTTCGGCAGCCAGCAACGCCCGCTCGCCTTGCTGGACCGTGGTGACGGCCTCCAGCAGCTCCCACGGGCTGGCCAGCATGCCGTTGTAGCGCAGCTGGGTGTCCTCCTGCAGTTGGCGCAGGACGGGCACCACCCGCTCTTGCAACTGCTGGGCATGGCGGTGGGCCTGGTGCAGCGCCTGCCAGGCCAGCATCAGATCGCCCTCGCGCTGACGCTGCAGCGCCTGCAGCGCCGCCTCGGCGTGCAGCGCTTGCACCCAGGTGTGCGGCCAGCGCCCCGTGATCGGATCGGGCTGCGGGCCCGCCGGGACGGACTGCCGCACGGCGGCCTGCCACTGCGCCTGCAGCTGCTGCCAGGCGTGGTCCGGCAGCGCGGCGCGGGCGCGTTGCCACTCGGCTTGCCGGCTGGCCCAGTCGGGGTGCCGGGTGCGCGCCTGTTCGCGTTCGTCGGGCGAGGGACCTTCTGCCAGTGCCCGCGCTGGCCGCGGGGGCAGCTGCCGCGGCAGATGGTCCAGCAGGCCGGCGGGGCTGGCGTCATGGCCCAGCCGTTGCCACAGGCGTACCAGGGCTGCGTCGGCTGCCTGTTCGGCTTGCCGCAGGCGGGCCCAAGCCTCCCAATGCGGCAAGGTCAAGCGCCGCAGGCGTTCGGCGTTCCAGTTGCCGGCCTGCTGCATGCGTTGCGCCAGTTCCAGGGCCAGCTCGGTGGCCTCCACCGTCTGCCGCCACGAATCCGCCACGGCGCGGGCGGCAATCGCGCCCAGCCACGCCTGCTGGGCCTGCAGCACGGCCTCGGTGGCACGGCGCTGCTGCAGCGCCAGCTCGCGCGCACTGCTGCCGACGCTGGCCCGCAGCTCGGGATGGGCTTGCAGGGTCAGGCGCGCCACGTCGTGCAGCGTCCACGGTGCTGCGGGAGGCGGCGGGGCGGCCGCTGTATCCAGCCCCTGGGCGCGCTCCCAGCGCAGCAGGTCAAGGTGCCCCCGCGGAAATTCGGCCACCGCCTCATTGGCCGCCAGCCAAGGATGGGTGGCCGTTGCCTGCGCGGGCTTGGACGGCGCCGCGGTGAGGGGGGTGGCGGCAGCGCGATGATCGTGGGAGGGTTGCCCCACGGCGCTTAACGGCAGCAAGATGGCCAGGGCCCAGGACCAGCGCGTGCGTGGCCAGAGCCGCGGCCCGATCGAGATGACCATACGAAACCTCTTCCGAATGCCCAAAAACACAAGACCGTCCATCACGCAGCGGGCTGTCCGAGCTGCATGTCCAGCGGCTATACGTGTTTAGGCAATCGGGGGCCGTAGCATGGGAATATCGGTGTGGCTGGCCACGCCAGCGGGCGGACCGACTCGCCAACCGGTGCACAGCGACGCAGCCGAGGAGCTGGGAACGTCGATCAAGGCCAGCGGAAGATGGCACAGGTCACAGTCGGTGCAATTCGGGTGCGCCGCAGGACCCGACGACGAGACTGGGTCCGCTGCGTCGTGGCAAGGAGCCACAGTTCCTGCCGAGAGATCGCCAAGCCGGGCCGTTGCGACTGACTGCACTCCATCCGGTTGCACTGGATGTACGGCGAAGGGTTGGGGGGGCCAAGTCTGCAGCCAGGAATGCAGAACCATGGCATCCGCCGCCCACAACCGCCAGGGCAGCAAAAGCCACAGCCATCCCCATATCCAACGCCGCATAAGGACCGATGATAGCGCAATGGACGTGGCCAGACTGGATGTCACCAACGGGACTTGGTTCTGGCAAAGGTGTGCGAGGGTGTCGCAGTGCCATCGGTAACCTCGTGGATGGTTTCGCAGGTCGTGGCGTTGCCGGCACCGGCTGCGCCCGGCCAGCACCTGATCGAGCCCGGCCGCCCCGGCGTGACAGAATGTCCGCCCATCCTGACCGAGACCGTGAGGAGAGCGCCCCGATGTTTCGTGCCCTGTGGATCGAAAAAACCGAGGCAGGTCAGCAGGCCTGTCGGTTGGCCGAGTTGCCCGAGTCGAGCCTGCCATCTGGCGACGTGACGGTGCAGGTGGCGTATTCGACGTTGAATTACAAGGATGCGCTGGCCATCACCGGCCGTGCGCCGGTGGTGCGGCAGTTTCCGATGGTGCCCGGCATCGACCTGGCCGGCACCGTGCTGTCCAGCGACGATGCCCGCTGGCAGCCGGGTCAGGCCGTGTTGGTCAACGGCTGGGGGCTGGGGGAGGTCCACTGGGGCGGGCTGGCGCAGCGCGCGCGTGTGCGGGCCGACTGGCTGCTGCCGCTGCCGGCCGGTTTGACGGCCTGGGACGCCATGGCTCTGGGCACGGCCGGCTACACGGCCGCGCTGTGCGTGCTGGCGCTGGAAGCGCACTGGGCGGCCCAGGGAGTCCAGCCTGGCAGTGGCGACGTGTTGGTCACCGGCGCTGCCGGTGGGGTGGGCAGCGTCGCGGTGGCGCTGCTGGCGCGCGCCGGACACCGGGTGGTGGCCAGCACCGGCCGGCCGCAGGAGCAAGCCTATCTGCGCTCTTTGGGGGCGGCCGAGGTGATCGACCGAGCCCAGCTCGCCGCGGCGGGCAAGCCGCTGCAAAAGGAGCGCTGGATCGGGGTCGTCGATGCCGTGGGCAGTCACACGTTGGCCAACGCGTGCGCCAGCACGCGCTACGGCGGTGCGGTGGCGGCTTGCGGGCTGGCGCAGGGGATGGATTTTCCTGCGACGGTGGCCCCATTCATCCTGCGGGGTGTGACGCTGTACGGCATCGACAGCGTCATGGCGCCGCAGCCGCGGCGACAGGCCGCGTGGGCGCGGCTGGCCCGCGATCTGGAGCCCGCCATGCTGCAGGCCATGAGCCGCACGATCGGCTTGGGCGAAGCGCCGGCCGCCGCGGCCCAGGTGCTGGCCGGGCAGGTGCTCGGCCGGCTGGTGGTGGACGTCAACGCGTAGGGCCGGCGGGGCGCGCGGGCACGATGTGGCGGTAGGCGTGCCAGGTGGCGTGACCCAGCACCGGCCCCACCACCAGCAGCCCCAGAAACGCGGGCACCATCGCCAGCACGCACAGCACCGTGATCAGCGCCCCCCACAGCAGCATCACGCCCGGATTCTGCAGGCAGGCGCGCAGGCTGGTCAGCGCCGCCGAGACGGCGTCGGTCTGCCGGTCCAGGATCATCGGAATCGAGATCGCGCTGCTGACGAAGATCAGCCCGGCGAAGATGCTGCCCACCACCAGATAGCTGACGATGAACTCCAGGTTGTCCAGGCTCAGCAGCGCCCCCAGCATGTTGGCGCTGGAGGGCATCGTGTTCATCGTCACCGCAAACACCACCATCGCCGCGCGGCCCCACAGCATCTCCAGGATCAGCAACACCCCGCCGAAGATGGCCATCGTGCCCAGGGTGGGACGCCAGGCTACCAGCGAGGCGCGCAGCGATGGGCGTTGACCGTTCTCCAGCGCGCGGCTGGCGTCGTACAGCCCCAGCGCCAGAAACGGCCCCATGAGCAAAAAACCGGCGCTCAGCGCCAGCACATAGGCCGGGGCATGCAAAAACGCCTGCCACAGCGCCTGTCCCATCAGCACGAAGCAGGCGCCGTAGAACAGGCCGATGCGCGGACAGCGCAGAAAATCCTGCCAGCCCCGCGCCAGCCAGCGCAGCGGATCGCGCGGCTGCAACTCGGCCAGGCGCAGCTCGAACACCGACTCACGTGCCGGCGCGGAGGCGGGATCGTGGGAGTCGTGCGGAATGGTGGCCATCGTCAACCCTCCTGCGTCCAAGGTTTGATCTTTGTCAAGGTTGGACGTTAGCGCGTCGGCACCCGGCTGTCCACCGCGTTTACCCGGGGGGCTATCGGCCCGGCTACACTGTCGGTCACCATGACGGTCATGCTGCCGCCCCCGTCCACCGCCGTGGACGACCTCTTGCCGACCCTGCGCGCGCAGGGATTTGCCGTGCTTGACGCTGCGGGTGTGGGTGCCTGGCTGGGTCTTGCGCCCCAGGCGTTGGCTGCGCTGCAGCCCGCGTGGGACGACCTGCCGGCGGACGAATACCTCAAGGACGGTGGACGCTACCGACGCCGGCGTCACGGCTGCTACCGCATCGACGCAGCGGGCTCACTGGCCGCCGTGCCGCATCGGGCGCACTACCAGCCGCTCGAATACAACGCGCTGCATGGAGGGATGCGGCGCTGGTTTGCCCCGTTGACGCCAGCCCTGACCGAGCAGCCGGCCTGGCCGCGTCTGCTGATGGGGGTGGCGCAGCTGGCCAGCGCTCTGCGCGGGCCGCGGACGTGGTATCTCGAAGCCCATCCTTTCCGCATCGACACCACGGGCGGCATCGGCCGGCCCACACCCGAGGGCGCACACCGGGACGGTGTGGACCTGGTGGCGGTGTTTCTGGTGCGGCGCCACGCCATCAAGGGTGGGGAAAGCCGCGTGTTCGAAGCCGATGGGCCGCGCGGGCAGCGCTTCACGTTGGTGGAGCCGTGGTCGGCGCTGCTGCTGGACGACGAGCGCGTGATCCATGAGACCACGCCGATCCAGCCGTTGCGCGAAGGTGAGCCGGGCTGGCGCGACACGCTGGTGCTGACGGTGCGCAGCGGTGGCTTTTTGGGCGATGAGGAGGGGGCCGGTTGAGCCCGCCACCGCGCAGCCAGCCAACGCTGCGGCGGGGCTGATTCCGACCGGCAGCGTCGAGTGCGGCTGCCGGGCTCTTATTGCGGCTGAAAGCCGCTGTCGCGGATGATGCGGGCCCAGACCTCGCGGTACGCCCGCTCCCGCACCGCCAGTTGCTCGCCGCTCATGTGGCCGACGTTGAGGCCCATGGCGGTCAAGCGCTCGCGCACCGCAGGCTGCATCACCACCCGGGCCAGGGCCGCGTCGAGTTGCGCCAGCACCGCCGCCGGGGTGCCCGCGGGGGCAAACAGGCCATAGAACGGGACCTCTTCAAAGCCGCTGATGCCCAGTTCGGCGAAGGTGGGCACCTCGGGCAGGGCCGGCTGGCGCTGGCGCCCCATCACCGCCACCACGTGCAACTTGCCGGCACGGTGATGCTCGATGAAATCTGGAATCGAGCCGACGCCTGCCGGAATCTGGTTGCCCAGCATGTCGGCCATCATCGGGCCGCTGCCGCGGTAGGGTACCGCCACCAAGTCGAGCTGCTGCTGCCGCGCCAGCACTTGCACCAGGAACTGCGGGACGGAGGCCGGCGCCGGAATGCCCACCGCGGCCTTGCCGCCTTGGCTGCGCACCCATTGCGTGAATTCGCGCAGCGAGCGCGCCGGCGTCCCCCCCGAGACGGCCAGGGCGTTGACAAACGTGGCGAACCCCCCGACCGCCACGAAATCACGCGCCGGATCGAAACCGGGATGGCGCAGCACCAGCGGCAAGATCGAGACCGTGTGATCGTGCGTCAGCAGCAGCGTTGTGCCGTCGGGGACAGCGGCTTTGAGCGCCTGGGCGGCCAATTGGCCGCCGGCGCCGGCCCGGTTGTCCACCACCACCGGTACGCCCAGGGTTTCCCGCAACGGTTCGGCCAGCAGCCGGGCGATGGCATCGGTGCCACCTCCGGGTGGAAACCCCACCAGGATGCGGATCGCGCGGGCCTCGGCGTGGGCGAACCAGGGGCTGGCCACGGCCGCAGCAGCCGCAGCGGTACGGATCACGAAGTGGCGGCGGTTGGGGTGAGAGCAGCGGTGCATGGTCAGTCAGGACGGTCAAACCGCAAGATGCAGGGCTCGATGGGGAGCAATCTTAGCCGCTGCAGCCTCGGTGGATCGCAGGCGTTCCCGCATGCTGCTGCGGCCCGCGGGCGGGGATGCCGTGGATCCCGGCACGCGCAGGCCGTCAGCGGCGGCGCAAGTGGGCCGACGCATCGCCGTCTCCTTGGTGCCTGATCGCGCTGCGCTCCTTGGCCGATAATGCAACGTCCCATGTGGATCGACACCCATTGCCATCTGGATGCAGCGGAATTCGGGGCCGATGCTGCGGCCGAGCGTGCCCGAGCGCGCGCGGCGGGGGTGGACTGG
>JANWZF010000085.1 GCA_025054905.1 Tepidimonas sp. | reverse complement strand
CGCGCGCGGCCTCCAGCAGCGTTTGCAGGCTTTGCGCCTGGGCGCTGCCGCCCATCAGACCGAGGGCCAGCAAGGTGGCCGCCACGACGCGGCGTGCCCGCGGCGGCGTCGAGAGCGTGCGGACGATCTTCGGCATGGCAGAAATCCCTGGTTCGTTGATACAGCCGGGAGTATATGGGAAGGCTGGTGATCGTGCACGCGGGGCGGGCGTCCCCTCAGTACTGCGGCACGCCGGGATCGAGTTCCTGCGCCCAGGCATGGATGCCCCCGGCGATGTTGACCACATCGTCGTAGCCCTGACGGTGCAGGAAGTAGGCCACCTGGGCACTGCGCCCGCCGTGGTGGCACAGGCAGGCGATCGGGCGGTCGCGCGGGATTTCGTGCAGCCGGGCCGGGATCGAAGCCATTGGCATGTGCCGCAGCTCGAAACCCTCGGGCCGCACGCTGGCGGTGGCCACTTCCCACGGCTCGCGCACGTCGAGCACGATCGGCGTGGCGTGCGGGGCCTGCTCGGCGCAGCGTTGCAGCCACTCGTGGAGCTGGGCGGGGCGGATGTGCGGCACCATGGGGTGGCTCCTTCAGAAGCGGAAGGCCGCGGGCGCGGGGAAATGGCGCAGCCGCGGCACGACGATGTCCCACGGTTGCTCGCTGTGGTAGCTGGCCTCGCCCGCACGGTGCACGACGGTGGCGCGCATCACGGTCTCGTCACCGACGAACGCCAGCAGCCGTCCGCCGATGCGCAGCAGCTCCAGCAGATCGGTCGGCACCTCGGCCACGCCGCCGGACAGCACGATGGCGTCATAGGGGGCCTCGTCGACGCAGGCGGCACAGCGCGCCGCGGCGGCGTCGGCGGTCTTGACCTTCACGTTGGTCAGGCCGGCGCGGGCCAGGTTGGCGCGCGCCAGATCGGCCAGCCGCGGGTTGATTTCCAGCGTCAGCACCTGGCGCGCCAGCTTGCCCATCAGCGCGGCCATGTAGCCGGAGCCCGTGCCGATTTCGAGCACGTTGTCGCTGGGCTTGAGGTCGAGCTCCTGCAGCGCGCGCGCCTCGACCTTGGGAGGCAGCATGCACTCGCCCTCCACCGCCGGGCGTGACAGGGGAATTTCGAGATCCGACAGCGCCAGAGCGCGGTACGCTTCGGGCACGAAGTCCTCGCGCTTGACCTGGCTCAGCAGCGCCAGCACGCGCGCATCGAGCACTTCCCACGGGCGGATTTGCTGCTCGATCATGTTGAAGCGGGCTTGTTCGAAGTCGAACGCCGAGGCGCTCATGAGGTACTCCTGCCAGTATATTGGGTGTCTCCAAACGCCATTCTACCCAAGGCGTGTTGCCGCCTCGTTGCTGGCTTGCAGCAGGGCGCGCAGTTCGTACAGGGTCTGCAGCGCTTCGCGCGGGGTCAGCGCATCGGGGTCGAGCTCGGCCAGGCGCTGCAGCACCGGGTGTTCGCCGGCCGGCTCGGGCGTGGGCGGCGGCGGGTCGGCCACCCCGGCGCTGGCGAACAGGTCCAACTGCGGCTGGGCGCCCGGGCCGCTGGCCTGCAGCTGGGCCAGCAACTGGCGGGCCTGTTGCACCACCGGGGCCGGCACACCGGCCAGCCGGGCCACCTGCACGCCGTAGCTGCGGCTGGCTGGGCCGGGCTCGAGCCGGTGCAAAAACACGATGTCGCGTCCCCGACCCTCCACGGCGCTGACGTGCAGGTTGACCGCCCCGGGGTAGCGCGCCGGCAGCTGGGTCAGTTCGAAATAGTGGGTGGCAAACAGGGTGAAGGCGCGCACGCGGTTGAGCAGGTGCGCCGCGATCGCGCTGGCCAGCGCCAGCCCGTCGTAGGTGGAGGTGCCGCGTCCGATTTCGTCCATCAGCACCAGGCTGTGCTCGGTGGCCTGGTGCAGGATTTGCGCCGCCTCGGTCATCTCCAGCATGAAGGTGGACTGGGCGTTGGCCAGATCGTCGGCGGCGCCGATGCGGGTGTGGATGGCATCGATCGGCCCCAGGCGGCAGCTCTGGGCCGGCACGTAGCTGCCGATGCTGGCCAGCAGCACAATCAGCGCCACCTGGCGCATGTAGGTGGACTTGCCGCCCATGTTGGGACCGGTGATGATCTGCATGCGCGTGTGCGCATCCAGCACCGTGTCGTTGGGGATGAACGGGCCGGCGCCGGTTTCCTGCAGGCGGGCCTCGACCACCGGGTGGCGGCCGCCGCGGATCTCCACGCCTGGTTGCGCGGTGAAGGTGGGCGCGCACCAGTTCAGCGTCAGCGCGCGCTCGGCCAGCGTGCCCAGCACGTCCAGCGTTGCCAGCGCCCGCGCCAGGCCGGTCAGCGCGGGCACGAACGCCTGCAAGGCTTCCAGCAGCTGCTCGTACAGCCACTTTTCCCGCGCCAGGGCGCGTTCCTGGGCGCTGAGGGCCTTGTCTTCAAACGCCTTGAGCTCCGGTGTGATGAAGCGCTCGGCGTTTTTGAGCGTCTGTCGGCGCCGGTAGTCGGCTGGCACCTTGTCCAGCTGGCCCTGGGTGACCTCGATGTAAAAGCCGTGCACGCGGTTGTATTGCACGCGCAGGTTGGCGATGCCGGTGCGTGCGCGCTCGCGCGCCTCCAGTTCGAGCAAAAACTGGTCGGCCCCCGCCTGGATGGCGCGCAGTTCGTCCAGTTCGGCATCGTAACCCGGTGCGATGACCCCCCCGTCGCGCAGCAGCGCGGCCGGCTCCGGCAACAGGGCGCGCTGCAGCTGCTGCGACAGCGCAGGGGGCATGCGCAGGGCCGGCAGCAGCTCGGCCAGCAGCGGGGCCTGGTCCAGCGGCCACGTCTGCATGGTGTCGGCCAGCTGGTCACAGCGCTGCACGGTGGGCAGCAGCCCGGCCAGCTCGCGCGGGCGCACCTGCCGCAGCGCCAGGCGGGCGGCCAGCCGCTCCACATCGCTCAAGCCACGCAGCGCCCCGCGCAGGGTCTCAGGCCCCAGCTGACGCAGCACCTCCACGGCTTGCAGCCTGGCCTGGGCCAGCTCGCGCTGGCGCGGCGGCTCCAGCAGCCACCGCTTCAGCAGCCGGCTGCCCATCGCGGTCACACAGGTATCCAGCAGCGACAGCAGCGTGGGCGCCGGCTCGCCGCGCAACGTCTGGGTCAGCTCCAGATTGCGGCGGGTGGTGGCCGGCAGGTCGATCCATTGCTGGGGCTGCACCACGCGCAGCGTCTGCACATGGCCCAGCGGCCGCCCCAGCGTGTGCTCGGTGTAGTCCAGCAGCGCGGCGGCGGCTGCGTGCGCGGCGGGCAGGTCCTGCGCGCCCCAGCCGGCCAGGCTGGCGGCCTGCAGCTGTGTGCACAGGCGGCGCTGGCCCAGGGTCGCATCGAAGTGCCAGGCTGGCCGCAGGGTCAGCGCCGGGCGGGCGCCCGCGGCGGTGTGGCCGTCCAGCCAGCTGCGCAGCGCCTGCTGCAGCGGCTCGGGCAGCTCGGCGCTGGCCAGCACCTCGCTGGGCGTCAGGCGCGCCAGCCAGCCGCGCAGCTCGCCCCAGGGGCATTCGGCCAGGTGCAGCGTGCCTTCGGTGACGGCCAGCCAGGCCAGGCCGCAGTGCTCGCGCGGGCCACGGTGCAAGGCCAGCAGCACGGCATCGTTTTTGTCGGCCAGCAGCTCGGTGTCGGTCAACGTGCCTGGGGTGACGATGCGCACCACCTGGCGCTCCACCGGTCCTTTGGCGCTGGCCACGTCACCGACCTGTTCGCAGATGGCCACCGACTCACCCAGCCGCACCAGCCGCGCCAGGTAGGTCTCCACGGCGTGCACCGGCACGCCGGCCATCGGGATCGGCGCGCCGGCCGACTGGCCGCGCGTGGTCAGGGTGATGTCCAGCAGCCGCGCTGCCTTGTGGGCGTCGTCGTAGAACAGCTCGTAAAAATCCCCCATGCGGTAAAACACCAGTGTGTGGGGGTGCTGGGCCTTGATGCGCAGGTACTGCTGCATCATCGGCGTGTGGGCTGCCAGGGGCGCGGCAGGCGCACCGCCGGGTGGGGATCGATCGTCGGGCGCGCTCATCGCGGCCTTACCAGGGGGCGTCTCCAGCGGCGGGCGGCTGCGGCGGCGTGGACGCTGCGGGCGGGGCCAGGCGGTCGTCGTGGTGGGCACAGCGGCTGTACTTGCTCAGCAGCCCGACCAGCTGCCCATAGATGCGCGGGTTGCCAGCCATGCATTCGCGCGTTTCCAGAAAATCCGGCTCGCCGGTGAAGTTGCCCACCAGACCGCCGGCTTCGGTGACCAGCAGCGCGCCGGCGGCCACATCCCAGGGGCTCAGCCCCAGCTCAAAGAAGCCGTCGGCAAAACCGGCGGCCACGTAGGCCAGATCCAGGGCAGCCGAGCCGGGGCGACGCACGCCCGCCACGCGCGGCAGCATCTCGCCCAGCATCTTCAGGTAGGTGTCGTAGGCATCACCAGGCCGGAACGGAAAGCCGGTGCTGAGCAGGCAGTCGCTCAAGCGCGTGCGCTTGGCCACGCGGATGCGGCGGTCGTTCAGGTACGCGCCGCGGCCCTTGCTGGCGGTGAACAGGTCGTTGCGCGTGGGGTCGTAGACGACGGCCTGCTCCAGTCGGCCGTCGACCATCAGCGCGATGCTGACGCAGTAGACCGGAAAGCCGTGGATGAAGTTGGTGGTGCCATCCAGCGGGTCGATGATCCAGACATGCCCCTTGCCGCGGCCCTTGCCTTCGCGGCGGCCCGACTCTTCGGCCCAGATGCCGTGATCAGGGTAAGCGCCCAGCAGCGTGTCGATGATGGCCGCTTCGGCGGCGTGGTCGACTTCGGTGACGAAGTCGTTGGCCTGCTTGGTGCCCACGCGCAGCGCTTCCACGTCCAGCGAGGCGCGGTTGATGAGGGCGCCGGCGGCGCGGGCGGCCTTGACGGCCACGTTGAGCATGGGGTGGAGATGGGCGGTCATCGCAGATGGAACAAGGAGCGCGGAGGCTGCCGGTGCGCGATGGCGGGCAGCGACGGCATGATCATGCCATGCCCCCCTTTTGAGGGACAATCTGAAATTTTACCGTGACTGCCGCTGTCATGCGTACGCGATTCGTGCTCGTCGAACCCAGCCACGCCGGCAATGTCGGTGCGGTGGCGCGCGCCATGAAGGTGATGGGCTTTGCCGATCTGGTGCTGGTGCGGCCGCGCTGGCCCGATGTGCTGCAGCGGCCCGAGGCGGTCGAGCGCGCCAGCGGCGCTGTTGATGTGCTGCAGCAGGCGCGCGTGGTGGCCACGCTGGATGAGGCTTTGACCGGCATCAGCCATGTGTGCACGACGGCGATGACGCCGCGCGATTTCGGCCCGCCGGTGGCCGCACCGCGCCCTTATCTGGCGGCGCTGGCCCCGCACGCCCTGGCCGGGGGCGAAAGCGGCGTGGCCTTTGTGTTCGGCCCGGAGCGCTACGGGCTGTCCAATGCCGATGTCTACCGCAGCCATGTCTGTCTGCGCATCCCCACGGCGGCGGACTACGGATCGCTCAACCTGGCGGCGGCGGTGCAGCTGATCGCGTACGAATGGCGGCTGGCGCTGGGGGGATTTGGCGCCGAGGCGGCTGCCGGCCCCAGCGGCCCGCGGCGTGCGCCGCCTGCGGACGCGCCGGCGCTCAGCGGGCTGCTGGACCATTGGCGCGAGGCGCTGCTGGCGGTGGGCTACCTCGATGCGGCCAGCCCGAAAAAGCTGATGGCGCGCCTGCGTCTGCTGGTGCAGCGCGCAGCCCCCACCGCCACCGAAGTCCACATCCTGCGCGGGGTGGCGCGGGCGGTGATCGAAGCCGCGCGCCGGCACAGCGGCTAAACTGCCAGCCCATGCCTGCCTCGCTTTGGCGCCGCGTGCGCGACGACATCGACGCCATCCTCGAGCGCGACCCGGCGGCGCGCTCGCGCTGGGAGGTGCTGACCTGTTACCCCGGGCTGCACGCCATCTGGTTGCACCGGTTGGCGCATGCCCTGTGGCGGCGCGGCTGGCGCTGGTGCGCGCGCTGGATCTCGCACTGGAATCGCTGGCTGACCGGCATCGAGATTCATCCGGGGGCGCGTATCGGTGCGCGCGTTTTTATCGACCATGGCATGGGCGTGGTGATCGGCGAGACCGCCGAGATCGGTGACGACTGCACGATCTACCACGGCGTCACGCTGGGGGGCACGTCGCTGTACAAAGGCACCAAACGCCACCCGACGCTGGGGCGTGGGGTGATCGTTGGGGCCGGCGCCAAGATCCTCGGCGGCTTTGAGGTCGGCGACGGGGCCAAGGTGGGCAGCAACGCGGTGGTGACCAAGCCGGTGCCCGCCGGTGCCACCGCGGTGGGCAATCCGGCGCGCATCATCGTCGCCGAGGCCGATGCGCGGCGCGAGGAGGCCGCCGCGCGCATGGGCTTTTCGGCCTACGGCGTGACGCAAAACGACGATCCGCTCAGCCAGGCCCTGCGGGGGCTGATCGACAACGCGGCCAGCCACGAGCACCAGATCGCGCTGCTGTGGCAGGCGATCGAGAAGCTGGCCTGTGCGCAGCGCGGCTCATGCCTGCCGCCCGATGCGGCGCGCACCGAGCATTTCGAGGCCGAGCGGCTCAACCAGCTGTTGGGCAAGTAGGCGTTGCCGGCGGTGCAGCCCAGCGCACGCAGTCGCGTCCGGCGCGCTTGGCCTCGTACAGCGCGGCATCGGCCAGCGCCAGCAGCCGCGCGGCGTCCCATTCGGCCTCGGTAGCGGTCAGCCCGCCGATGCTGACCGTCATGGCCAAAGGGGTGCCCTCATGCACGGTCAGAGGCGAGCGCGCCACGGCCTCGCGCAGCTTGAACGCCACCTTTTGTGCTTCCTCGGCGCCCGTCTCTGGCAGCAGCACGAGGAATTCCTCCCCGCCGATGCGGCCGAAGGAGTCGGTGGCGCGCAGCTGCTGCTGCACGGTGCGCACCACGTGCTGCAGCATCGCGTCGCCCACGGCATGACCGTAGCGGTCGTTGACTTGCTTGAAGTAATCCAGATCCAGCGACAGCACGCTCAGCGGGCGTCCGTGACGCCGCAGTCGTCTTAGTTCGTCGTCCAGCTGCTGCAGAATGGAGCGGCGGTTGGCGATGCCGGTCAGCGCGTCGGTGACGGCTATGCGCTGCAGCTCTCGATTGAGGGCCTCCAGGGCTTGGCGATGCCGACGCCCCTGCCACCAGGTGCCCAGCAGCAGCACGAAGGAGCCCAGCACCGCCACAGCCAGGCTCGTGCCGAGTATGCGCAGCCTGCGCCGCTGCTGCTCGAGGTCGGCGAACCAGTGGGCGGGCTGCAGCACGTGGGTATGCAGCAGGCCCTCGAAGATGTCGGTGCGCGCCTCCACCACCGGCACGCCTTCGCCGGGCGCCTCAAGCCACCACAGCCCGGGGTGGGGGCCGGGATACCAAGGCCACAGCCGTGGTGGCTGCCCGCCGTAGATGGGCCAGC
Source organism: Tepidimonas sp. (assembly GCA_025054905.1). GTDB lineage: Bacteria > Pseudomonadota > Gammaproteobacteria > Burkholderiales > Burkholderiaceae_C > Tepidimonas. The sequence continues at coordinate 7,990 of JANWZF010000085.1, read as the reverse complement.
CGTTGGCGGGGGGTGGTGACCACGACGGTTCGTGGACCAGACGGCGGAACAGGCGCTGCCAGTCGTGGCTGAGCACGACCACACCATGCTGGTCGGTGACGAATGCGTCGCTGGCCTGCACGGGCAGCAGCGATTCGTCCAGCGTCAGCGACACCCCCACGTAACCCACGAAGCGATCCTGCACCATCACCGGCTCGGCAAACACCACGCTGCGCCGTCCGGTGGTTTCGCCGACCAGAAACATGCGCACCGATCGGCCCTGGCGGGCCTGGGCATACAGCGGTCCCTCGGAGTACTGCTTGCCGACGAACGAGGGAATCGACGGCGGCTCGCCCGCGGCCACCACTTCGCCGTGCAGGTCGGCCACGGCGATCAGCCCCAGGCCCAGCTCGCGCACGGCGATGTCCAGCCGTTCGTCCAACCGACTGAGGCGCTGGGCCAGAGCAGGGTGGGTGGCGGCCACCCCGGCGGCGCGTTGCGACAGCACGGCACGCACCTCGGCTCCCTGCGTGAAGCTGAGCGCCACGCCACGCGCCAGCGCCAGGCGTTGCTGCAGACCGGCCGATATCGCCACCGCCAGCGTTTGTGCCCGCGCACGCTCCAGCTCCCATTGCCGCTGGGCCGCATCCGCGGCCCAGCGTTGCGTCATCGCATCCACGCCGAGGCTGGCCGCTGCGGCCAGCACCAACGTCACCACCGCCGCCCCGATCCAGACAGGCCGGGCCGAGGCAGGCGCGGCGGGGGCGAGGGAGGGGGTGGTCTCCACGGCAGGGTACCTAGCTGGCGCGGGGGGGCCGCTGGGCCGACTTGGGGCGAAACGCCATGCAGACCTGCGGATCGGTCTCCAGATAGGGGCCGCCGATCAGGTCGATGCAGTACGGCACGGCCGCAAAGATGCCGTGCACCACCGGGCGGCCCTCAGCGTCCTTGAGGCCCTCCAGCGTCTCGGCGATGGACTTGGGCTGCCCCGGCAGGTTGATGATCAGGCTGCGCCCGCGCGTGACGGCCACCTGGCGCGACAGGATCGCCGTGGGCACGAAGCGCAGACCGATCTGGCGCATCTGCTCACCAAAGCCGGGCAGCTCGCGCTCGGCCACCGCCAGGGTGGCCTCCGGGGTGACGTCGCGCGGGGCCGGGCCGGTGCCGCCGGTGGTCAGCACGAGGCTGCAGCCGTGCTGGTCGGCCAACTCGATCAGGGTGGCCTCGATCGTTGCCCGCTCGTCCGGGATCAGGCGTTCGACGAACGTGATCGGGTTGCGCAGCGCGCGCGTCAGCCACGCGCGCAGCGCGGGCAAGCCTTGGTCTTCGTACACGCCGCGGCTGGCGCGGTCGCTGATGGAGACGATGCCGATGGTGACGGGGTCGTAAGCGCTCATGGGTCTCAGGGCAGGGCGAAGGGGGACGGATCACAACGGGCTGGGGGCGGCCGCCCGTGCCTGCAGCGCCGCGCGCACGTGCTGCAGCAGCTCACGCCAGGCGCGGCCGTGCCGCGTGGGCGGCTGGCCGCAGGGATCGGTCGCTGGCGTGGCCGCGTCTTTGCGCGCCTGCCGGATCAGGGCGCGCAGGCGCTGCCAGTCGGCCTCGGGCTCGATGGTGCGCCACGCCTCCAGCGCGGCGTCATCAGCCACCAGGCGGGCGCGCCAGGCTTCGGCTTCGTGCAGCTGCTGCACCTGCTGCGCGCTGCCCTGGTGCTGTTGCTGCAAGGCCGCCTCCACCGCCGCCACCTGGCCGTCATCCAGCCGCCGCATCAGCTTGCCCACGTACTGCAGTTGGCGGCGGCGGCCTTCGAAATCATCGATGCGCCGCGCTTCGGCCAGCGCCTGCAGCAGGCCTTCGTCCAGCGCCAGCCGTTGCAGCGCCGCGCCCTTGAGCTGCAGCAGGCGCTCGCCCAAATCCTGCAGGTAGGCGCTGCGCTTTTTGAGGTCGGTCTTGCTCAGCTCGGCGTCCCACTTCGCGGCGCGCTTCAGCTCGGCATCCTCTGCGCTGCCGTAGGCGACGAACTGGCCGCGGACGAAATACCCTTTGGGCGGCTTGCGTGGCATGGTGGGTATCATAGCCGCCAGCATGAAAAGCACCCCATCCTCCAAGCGCGTCCCCCGGGCGGGGGCGCAAGGGTTTCAGTTCACGCAGGCACAGTTCGAGGAATTGGCCGATCTGGCGCTGCGGCACGCCCATGCCTTGGGCGTGGCCGATGCGGCGGTGGAGGTCTCCGAGGGCAGCGGTCTGTCGGTTTCGGTGCGCTGCGGCGCGCTGGAAAACGTCGAGCGCAACCGCGACAAGGCACTGGCGGTGACCGTCTATGTCGGCCAGCGCCGCGGCCATGCCTCGACGTCGGATTTTTCGGCGGCGGCGATCCGCCAGACGGTGCAGGCGGCCTACGACATCGCGCGCTTCACCGCCGAGGATCCGGCCGCTGGGCTGCCCGAGGAAACCGACGTCGCCAACGACTACCCGGACCTGGAGCTGTTCCATCCGTGGCCGATCGATGCCGAGGAGGCGATGCAGATCGCGCTGCGTTGCGAGCAGGCGGCCTTTGCGGTCAGTCCGCGCATCACCAACAGCGAGGGCGCAGCGGTGTCGGCGCAGCAGTCGCACTTCTGGGCCGAGCACATGCGCGGTGGGCAGCGACGCCGCCAGGGCATTTTCTATGGCGGCTACCCGAGCTCGCGTCACAGCCTGTCGGTGGCCCCGATCGCGGGCAAGGGCGATGGCATGCAGCGCGACCACTGGTTCAGCTCGCAGCGCCATCCGGCCGATCTGGCCAGCCCCGAAGCGGTGGGGCGCTACGCCGCCGAGCGCGCGCTGGCGCGGCTCAAGCCCCGCAAGATCCCCACCACCGAGTGCCCGGTGCTGTTCGAAGCGCCGCTGGCTGCGGGGCTGCTCGGGTCGTTTGTGCAGGCCGTCAGCGGCGGGGCGTTGTACCGCCGCACCAGCTTCCTGCTCGACAGCCTGGGGCGGCAGGTGTTTGCCGCGCATGTGGATATCTTCGAGGATCCGCACATCCTGGGGGCCAAAGGCAGCGCGCCGTTCGACGACGAAGGCGTGCGCACGATTGCGCGGCCCGTGGTCTCTGGCGGCTGCGTCAAGGGCTACTTTCTGAGCACCTATTCGGCGCGCAAGCTGGGCCTGCGCACCACCGGGCACGCCGGCGGCTCGCACAACCTGCTGATGACCAGCCGCCTGACGCAGCCGCAGGACGACCTGCCGGCGATGCTGCGCAAGCTCGGGCGGGGGCTGTTCGTGACCGAGCTGATGGGGCAGGGGGTCAACCTGGTCACCGGCGACTATTCGCGCGGGGCGGCCGGTTTCTGGGTGGAAGACGGCCAGATTGCCTTTCCGGTGCAGGAGATCACGATTGCCGGCAACCTGGCCGAGATGTTCAAGGGCATCGTGGCCATCGGTGCCGATGCCTACAACCTCGGCGCCAAGACCGTGGGCTCGGTGCTGATCGAGCGCATGAAGGTGGCCGGCAGCTGAGCGGTGCCGCAGTGGCCCGCGGGCTCAGTCCAACGGCGCGCCACGCACCTGCCACGTGGCCCCCAGCAGCCGCTGGGCCACCGCGCAAACCGTACGGACGTCACCGCTGGTGCGCAGCAGCAGTTCGCTGTGGGGCGGGCCGGCGGGCGCGGCCAGCAGTCCCTGGATCTGCAGGCGGCGTTGCAGCTCACGTGCCACCGCCGGGGCAGGGTCGAGTACCTCCACCGCGGGGCCGGCGAGCCGCTCGATCACCGGGCGCAAAAAGGGGTAATGGGTGCAGCCCAGCACCAGCACATCGGCACCGGCCTGCACGAGCGGGTGCACGTGCTCGGCCACCGCGGCCTCGGTGGCCGGGCCGTCGAGCTCGCCCCGCTCGACCCGCTCGACCCAGCCGGTGCAGGCGCGGGTCAGCACCCGCACGCCCTGCGCGTGCGCGGCGATCAGGCGCGCCAGCCCAGGGCTGGCCACCGTGTTGCGCGTGGCCAGCACGCCAATGACGCCGCCTCGGCTGCGCTGGGCCGCCGGCTTGACCGCCGGCTCGATGGCCACGATGAGCCAGTCGGGGTGTTGGGCGCGCAGCGTCTCGATCGACAGCCCCGTGACGGTGTTGCACGCCACCACGGCGGCTTTGCAGCCTGCGGCCCGCAGCCGTTGCAGGCCATGCGCGGCGCGCGCCTGCACGAACGCGGTGGGCTTGTCGCCATACGGCGCGTGGGCCGAGTCGGCCACGTAGATCCAGCGCTCGGTGGGCAGCAGCGCCTGCAGGGCACGCAGCACCGACAGCCCGCCGACGCCGGAGTCGAACACTCCGATCGGCGCGTTCGCCGCGGTTGCGGGCATGGCGCGGCGGTGTCTCAGCCGGCCAGCGCCGCCTTCACGGCGGCCGACACCTGCGCCATCTCGGCGCGGCCGGCCAGCTCGGCCTTGGCCGCGGCCATCACTTTGCCCATGTCGGCTGCACCCGGTCGGCGCCCCAACTCCTCGGCCACGCGCGCCACGATCGTCTGCACCGCTGCGGCCACAGCCTGCGCGTCCAGGCGCGCGGGCAGGTAGGCCTGCAGCACCTCGGCTTCGGCGCGCTCCTTGGCGGCCAGGTCGCTGCGGCCAGCCTGCTCGTAGGCGGCGATGGCGTCGCGGCGTTGCTTCAGGAGCTTGTCCACCACCGCGATCACGCCGGCATCGTCCAGCGTGACGCGTTCGTCGACTTCTTTTTGCTTGATGGCAGCCAGCAGCAACCGGATCGCGCCCAGACGTTCGGTCTGTTTAGCGCGCAGCGCGGCTTTCATGTCGTCCTGGATGCGTTGTTGGAGCGTCATGGCGGCAACTCGGGGCTCAGTCCATGGACAACAGCCCGCCAAAGCGTCCTCTGGCGGGCTGCGAAAACATCGGCGGGGCGCAAGCGGGCGTCGTCAGAACCCGGGATGCGACGCTGCCGCGGCCGGGCCCCGCGTCAGTACAGACGCTGCGGCAGCTGCATCGAGCGCACCCGCTTCAGGTGGCGCTTGATGGCGGCCGCGCGCTTGCGCTTGCGCTCGGCGGTGGGCTTTTCGTAGAACTCGCGCGCGCGCAGCTCATTGAGCAGGCCGAGCTTTTCGATCGTGCGCTTGAAGCGGCGCAGGGCAACGTCGAACGGTTCGTTTTCTTTGACGCGGATGGTGGTCATTGGCCAATGGTTTCCAAAAAACGCCTGCATGCGGTGTGTGCACCAACGCATGCTGCGGCTTTGCCAGCAAAGATCATCATTATAGCGCGCCGCATCGGCTGCGTGTGTGTCATGATCCGGGCCTGGCGCGCCGTGGGGCGGCGCCGCAGGCGGAAGGAGGCAAGCCCATGTTCGAGTCGGCCGCCATTGGCCATCGGGTCGACCGCGCCACCTACAAGGCGCAGGTGCCGGCGCTGCGCGCGGCGCTGCTGCAGGCCCAGTACGACTTGCTGCAGCGCGCCGACCGCGCAGTGTGCATCCTGATCAATGGTGTCGAAAGTGCTGGCCGCAGCGAGACGGTCAACACGCTCAACGCGTGGATGGATCCGCGCTACATCCGCACCGAAGCCTTCGACCCCATGACCGAGCAGGAGCGACGCTGGCCCGAGATGTGGCGCTTCTGGCAGGTGCTGCCGCCCAAGGGACGCATCGCGATCCTGTTTGGGTCGTGGTACACCGACCCGCTGCACTGCCGCATCACCGGGCGTGACGACCGGCAGCGCTTTGCGCTGCGGCTGGAGCGCATTCGGCGCTTCGAGCGCATGCTGGTGGCCGAAGGCGTGGTGCTGGTCAAGTTCTGGTTCCACCTGTCCAAGAAGGCGATGCGGGCGCGCCTGAAGACGCTGGCCAGCGATGAGCGCACCGCCTGGCGGGTAGGGGCGCGGGAGCGGGCCCATCTGAAGGGTTACGACGCTTTCGTGGCCGCCGCCGACGAGGCGCTGCGCAGCACGAGCCTGGGGGAGGCCCCGTGGATCGTGATCGACGGCAGCGACGACGCCTACCGCGAGCTGACCGCCGGACAGCACCTGCTGGCGGTGTTGCAGCACCGGGCCAACCCCCCGGTGCCCGCGCTGCCGGTGCCGCCGGCGGTGCTGGAGCCTCCGGCGCGGCCGGCCACGCTGCTGCAGGCGCTGGACTACACGCGCCGCCTGGAGCCGGACCGCTACGAACGTCAGCTCGCGCGCTGGCAGGGCGAGCTCAACGAACTCAGCCGCCACCCTGCGTTGCGGCACCGGGCGCTGGTGGTGGTGTTCGAGGGGATGGACGCTGCCGGCAAGGGCAGCACGATCCGGCGGCTGACGGCGGCCTGGGATGCGCGCTTTTACCGCGTGGTGCCGGTGGCCGCGCCGAACGAAAACGAGCGCGCGCAGCCTTACCTGTGGCGCTTCTGGCGCTACATCCCGCCGCCCGGGCGGGCGGTGATCTTCGATCGCTCCTGGTATGGGCGCGTGCTGGTGGAGCGTGTGGAGGGTCTGTGCAGCGAGGCCGACTGGATGCGCGCCTACGGCGAGATCAACGCCTACGAGGAGGAGCTGACCGAAGCCGGCGCGATCATCGTCAAGTTTTGGCTGGCCATCACGCCTGAGGAGCAGCTGCGCCGCTTTCGCGAGCGCGAAACAACGCCCTACAAGCAGCACAAGATCACGCCGGAGGACTGGCGCAACCGCGAAAAGTGGCCGCTGTACGAGCGCGCCGTGGAGCAGATGGTGGATCGCACGTCCACGCAGGTGGCACCCTGGCACATCGTGGCCAGCGACGACAAGCGCTGGGCACGCGTGGAGGTGCTGCGCACACTGGCCAAACGCCTACGCCGCGCGCTGCAGCAGGGCTGAGGCCTCAGCCGGCGTCAGTGCAGGGCGTCTGCAGCGGCGGCAGGCCGTGGCGGGCGCGGGCACGCGCGCAGGCGTCGCTGCCGGCAGCAAATTCGCGGCACGGCGAAGGGCGCCACTCGTAGATCGCGCAGGCCACGCGCTGCCCCACGGTGCCCGTCAGCGCCGCGCAGCGCGGCGGCCAGTGGTCGGTGCCGCGCATGCGCACGGTGGCCCCGGCCACCTCCACCGTCAGGCCGTCGGGCACACGGCCGCCACAGCCTTCGGTTTCGTACATCGAGAAATCGACCCGGAACCAGGCGCAGCACGCGCCACAGTGCAGGCAATCGCTCATCGGGATGCCAGGAAACGAACGACGCAGGCCGCCTGCGCGCAGCGGCACGCCACCGCGCGCGGTACGGGCTCACCGGCGGCCCAGCAGCAAATACTCCATCAGCGCCTTTTGCACGTGCATGCGGTTTTCCGCCTCGTCCCAGACGACCGACTGTGGGCCGTCGATGACCTCGGCGTCGACCTCCTCGCCGCGGTGCGCAGGCAGACAGTGCATGAACAGCGCTTCGGGCCTGGCCTGCGCCATCATCGCAGGCGTCACGCGCCAGGCCGCAAAAGCGCGCTGGCGCGCTTCGTTTTCGGCCTCAAAACCCATGCTGGTCCACACGTCGGTGGTCACCAGGTCCGCGCCGCGACAGGCCGCCATCGGGTCGTCAAACACCTGCCAGAAGTCGCCGGGCGGCACGCCGGCCACCGCCGGGTCGACCTCGTACCCGCGTGGGGTGCTCAGGTGCACCCGAAACCCCAGGATCTGCGCCGCCTGCAGCCAGGTGTTGGCCATGTTGTTGCCATCACCCACCCAGGCCACCGTGATGCCGCGCAGCGCCTGCACGTCGAGCGTGCCGTCGGCGCGCCGCCCGCGGTGCTCCAGCCAGGTGAACAGGTCGGCCAGGATCTGGCATGGATGAAATTCGTTGGTCAGGCCGTTGATGACCGGCACGCGCGAGTGCGCGGCAAAGCGCTCGATCTTGCTTTGCTCGAAGGTGCGAATCATCACCAGATCGACCATGCGGCTGATGACGCGCGCGGTATCTTCGATCGGCTCGCTGCGGCCAAGCTGGCTGTCGCCGGTGGTCAGGTGCACCACCGAGCCGCCCATCTGGTACATGCCGGCCTCGAAGCTGACGCGCGTGCGCGTGCTGGCCTTCTC
>JANWZF010000074.1 GCA_025054905.1 Tepidimonas sp. | reverse complement strand
GCGCGGCGTGCCCTCTGCGCCCCGCAGCGCCAGACGGTGCACCTCGTCAAAACGTTCCAGCGTGGTGCCGATGCACAGCGCGCGCGTCACACCAGCGGCACGCATGGCCGCCAGCACGCCCTCGAAGTCGCTTTGCAGTTCAGGAAAGTCCAGATGACAGTGGGAATCGGTGTACATGATCGCTGGGTTGGAGCGCTGACTGCCCCAAGGCTGCGCCAACGGTTGCTACGATGACGATTGCGAGTGTAGCGCTGGCCCTGCAAAAGCGGCGCGCACGCGCTCGGCCCAGGCTGCGCTCCACAGCGCGGCCTGATACGGATGTTCGATGCTGCGCCGCGCCTGTTGCAGCGCTTGCCACAGCGCCGCCAGCCGGGCGGGGGCTGCTGCGGCCGGCAGGGTCGAAGCGTCGAAATAGCGCGTCGGCGCTCCAAAAGCGTGCGCCAAGGCGTCGTGACAGAGCAGCTGCAACAGCTCCAACTGACGTGGCAAGGGCCATTCAAGCGTCCCACCCCAGTCGCCAGCGGCCAGGCGCTGCGGCAGTTGCCGCCATTGCGCCGCATCCAGGCCCAGGCGCGCCCAGGCCAGCGCTTCATCGACGCGGCCTGCGGCCAGCCTCCAGCACGCCGCCAGCGTGGCCTCGTCCAGATTCAGCCCCTCATCGGCGGCAGCCTGAGCGAGCCAGGCGCGCCCTTCCTCTTCGCCTGGCCAGGCCAGCACGTGCCGCTGGCAACGGCTGCGCAGGGTGGGCAGCAGCGCGTGCGCGGCCTCGCTGGCCAGCACGAACCGTACCGCCGCCGGCGGCTCTTCCAGCGTTTTGAGCAGGGCATTGGCCGACTCGGCGTTGAGGCGTTCGGCGGGATGGATCAGCACCACCTTGGCACGACCGCGCGCGCTGGTGGTCTGCGCAAAAGCCAGCGCCGCACGGGTGGCCTCCACACGGATCTGACGGCTGGGCTTGATCTCTTTGCGCTCGAGGCGTTCCTGCGTCCAGGGATCCAGCGGCCAGCCAAGCTCCAACGCCAGGGCATCGGGCAACAGCACGCACAGATCCGGGTGCGTGCGCGCCTGCACGGCGCGGCAGGACGGGCAGTCTCCGCAGGCGTGTCCCTGCTCGGGTTGCTCGCACAGCCAGGCCGTGGCCAACGCCAGCGCCAGCGGAAACTGCCCCAGCCCCGCCGCCCCGTCAAGCAGCAGCGCGTGGCCGCGCTGCGCCAGCAAGGCCTGGAGCTGCCGCTGCAGCCAAGGGGGCAGCGCGGCCGTCATGCCACGATCCCCCGTTGGCGGCAAATGGCCAGCACCTGGGTCCATACCGACTCCACGGGTTGCGTGGCATCCAGGCGCACGATACGCGTCGGGGCGGCCGCTGCGCGCGCGGCATAGCCGGCCCGCACCCGCTCGAAAAACGCCTGGGGTTCAGCCTCGAAGCGGTCAGGCATGCGTACCCCGCTGAGGCGCTGGGCGGCTTGCTCGGGTGAGACATCGAACCACAGGGTCAGATCCGGCTGGCGCAGCTGCCCGTCGGCTTGTTCCTGCACCCAGCGCTCCAGCGTCTGCAGCACGTCCCGGTCGAAACCGCGTCCATGCCCCTGATAGGCAAAGGTCGCATCGGTAAAGCGGTCACACAGCACGACCCGCCCTGCGGCCAGCGCCGGCTCGATGACGCGCAGCAGGTGGTCGCGCCGCGCGGCAAAAACCAGCAGCACTTCGGTGAGCGCATCCATCGGGTCGTGCAGCAGGCAGGCACGCAGCTTTTCAGCCAGCGCGGTGCCGCCGGGCTCGCGTGTGACCTGCACCTCGCGCCCCTGGCTGCGCAACAACTCCGCCAGCGTGGCCAGGTGGGTGGATTTGCCCGCGCCGTCGATGCCTTCGAACGTGATGAACAGCCCGCGCGGGCGGCAATCGGTGCTCATGGCAGGTGATCGTACACGCTGCGCAGACTCGGGCACGTGGGGCCGGGGTGACGCCAGTCGTGGGCATGCAGCGACACGGGCTCTGATACGGCCGGCTGACGCGGCAACACGGTCTGGACGGGTGCATGGGCTGGCTCAAAGCCGAGCTCACGCAGACGCCAGGCAACGGTGGGATGCGGCTCGGCCGTGACCACCAGCAGGTGGCACACGGTGCGTGCCTGCAGCAGCAGGGGCGAACCATGCCGGAAAAATACCGGGCGGGGGCGCTGCCCGTAAGCGGCCAAGGCCCCCGCCAGTTGGATGGGCTGCGCCACCACGATCGCATCATCGGGCCCCCAGCGGTCCACCCAGGCCGCCGCGGCGCGGGCCGGAAATTGACTGCCTGCGGGCCGATCCAGCCAGGCCAGCACGTGCGGGCGCATCAACAGCAAGGCCAAGGCCGCCACGACCAGGGTGCCCGACCAACGCGCAAGCCGAGCGTTGCCCCTCGCCGTGACCGGCCATGCGGCGCGTCCAAGCAGCATCAGCAGCGGGACGGCCAAAGGCAGCATCCAGCGGTCGTGCACGTCCGTCAGCAAGCCGCTGGCGACCAACACCAGCAGGGGAACCGCAACACCGGCCGCGTACAGCATCGCCCAGCGGCCGCCAACCCGGCGGATGGGGGCCGACGCTGGCCCCACCGCGGTGGCACGGCGTGGCTCCGCGGCCCACAGCAGCAACAGCGGCAACGACAACGCGGTCAACCATGCCACGGCCACTTCCTGCAAGCCGTGCAAGGCGCCCGATTCGCCATCGCGCATTTTGTCGGCAATGGGGGTGCTGACGGCATCCCATGCCGACGCCACGGTTGCCCCGTGGACCAGCAGCAGGATGGCGGCCGGTACCAGTCCCCACAGTGCACCGCGATGTTGGCGCCATCGCATCCGATGGTTCGGATCGGCGCGTGCCGCCCGTGCGTGGGCAGCCAGCAGGACCAGACTCCAAGCCGCCAGCGCAAGCGCGGCGTTGTATTTGGATAGAACCGCCGCGGCACCGAGCAGGCCAAGCCCCAGCCAGCGGCCCCGTGACAGCGGCTGCTGGGGCTGCAGCAGCAACGGGGCCGACAGCGCCACCACGGCGGCCACACAGGCGCTGGCCAGCAGGCTGTGCGTCAGCGTGCGGGGCGCGTCCCACAGCAGCAACGGAACCGTCAGCGTCCACCACCCGGCGGCGCTGGCCTGCTCGGGCGTCGCGCCGGATTGGCGGGCCAGCGCCGCACTGGCAACACCAAGACTCCACAGCGCTGCGGCTTTGACCAGCAGCACCGCCCCCAGGGGGGGCAACACCGTGCTGATCATCGCCACCAACCACTCGAACAACGGGGGCTGGGGACCATACAGCAGTCGCCACCCATGCTGATGGTGCAGGATCTGTTCCGCTTCATCGAATTCCAGCGCGGGGATCAGCGCCAGCCGCAGCACTGCCCAGCCCGCATAGAGGGCTGCCAGCGCCAGCGCGAAGCGACGCAGGGACGTCGTCATGGTTGCAGCTGATAGCGCCGCACCGCTTGGTTGTGCTCATCCAGCGTGCGGCTGAACGCGCTGGTGCCGTCGCCGCGGGCGACGAAATACAGCGCCGGGGTGCGGGCAGGTTGCACCGCCGCCAGCAACGAGGCCCAGCCTGGCATGGCAATCGGCGTGGGAGGCAGGCCCGCGCGGGTGTAGGTGTTGTAGGGGGTGTCGG
>JANWZF010000002.1 GCA_025054905.1 Tepidimonas sp. | reverse complement strand
ATCGTCCACCAAGCCCAGGCGCCGGCCGATTTCGGTCAGGCGCAGATCGGCGTTGTCCTCACGCAGCTGCAACCGGTACTCGGCGCGGCTGGTGAACATGCGGTACGGTTCGGTGACGCCCTTGGTGATCAGGTCGTCGATCAGCACGCCGAGGTAGGCCTGATCGCGCGTAGGCACCCAGGGCTCGCGCTCCAGCACCTGCAGCGCCGCGTTGAGGCCGGCGTGCAAACCCTGCGCGGCAGCCTCTTCATACCCGGTGGTGCCGTTGATCTGCCCCGCAAAAAACAGCCCACGGATCGCCTTGGTCTCCAACGTCGGGCGCAGCGCCCGCGGATCGAAGTAGTCGTACTCGATGGCGTAGCCCGGGCGCAGGATGTGCGCGTTTTCCAGCCCGGCGATGGAGCGCACCAGCGCCAGCTGGATGTCGAACGGCAGGCTGGTGGAAATACCGTTGGGGTACACCTCGTGCGTGTCCAGCCCCTCAGGCTCCAGGAACACCTGATGGCTGTCTTTGTCGGCAAAGCGGTTGACCTTGTCCTCGACACTGGGGCAGTAGCGCGGCCCAACGCCCTCGATCTTGCCGGTGAACATCGGGCTGCGATCGAATCCGGAGCGGATGATGGCATGCGTGCGCGGGTTGGTGTGCGTGATCCAGCAGGGCAGCTGACGCGGGTGCATCTCGGGCCGGCCCATGAAGCTGAACACCGGCACCGGCTGGCCCTCGGTCTCGGAGCCCGGCATGCCATCGCCGGGCTGCTCGGTGCAACGACTCCAGTCGATCGTGCGCCCATCCAGCCGCGGCGGCGTGCCGGTCTTGAGTCGGCCCTGCGGCAACTTGAGCTCTTTCAGCCGCGCCGACAGCGCCACCGCCGGCGGATCACCGGCGCGCCCGCCGCTGTGGTGCTGCAACCCCACATGGATCTTGCCATCCAGAAAGGTGCCTGCGGTCAACACCACCGCGCGCGCGCGAAAGCGCACCCCGATCTGCGTGACCGCCCCGACCACCCGGTCACCCTCCAGCATCAGGTCGTCGACCGCCTGCTGAAACAACCATAGGTTGGGCTGGTTCTCCAGGCGGCGGCGAATCGCGGCCTTGTACAGCTTGCGATCGGCCTGGGCGCGCGTGGCGCGCACCGCCGGCCCCTTGCTCGCGTTGAGGATGCGAAACTGGATGCCAGCCTCATCGGTGGCCAGCGCCATCGCGCCGCCCAGCGCGTCGATTTCCTTGACCAGATGCCCCTTGCCAATACCGCCGATGCTGGGGTTGCAGCTCATCTGCCCGAGCGTCTCGATGTTGTGCGTCAGCAGCAGCGTGCGGCAGCCCATGCGCGCGGCGGCCAGCGCGGCCTCGGTGCCGGCGTGGCCGCCACCGACGACGATGACATCGAATTCCTGCGGATACAGCATGACCGAACGCTCCAGCAACCCCGGGCCGCCACCCCCGTGGGCGCGGCCGCTCGCAACGAACAGGGGCGCTATTGTCCTATGTTCAGCCGAACTTCGCACAGACACCGCCCATCGCCAATTGGATCGAGTCCGCCGGATCGGTGGGGCAGTTTCACGTGAAACCGCGACGCCGGCCTTGCCATCTGTCAACGGCCTGTCTTACAGTGCAGGGTATCGTGGATGGCTGGATCAACCCAGAAGGAGCTTGCACATGACCCGCAACGTCGGCGGCATCGACCGCATCATTCGCATCGTCCTCGGCGCAGCCTTGATCGTCGGGGCCATCACCGGCACCCTCGGCGCGTGGGGGTGGATCGGCCTCGTGCCGCTGGCCACGGGCCTGATCGGCTGGTGCCCGCCCTACGCGATCTTTGGCATCAACACCTGCAAGACTGACCAGCAAGGCTGAGACGGCCCCGGCTGCACCCTCCAGCCTTCGGCCTGCAAGGACGCCAGCACGGCCGGCGGCGGCGCTGCACCACCCCACTCGATCGTGCCCGCGACGCTGGCCGCGCCGACCTCGGACTGCCAATGCCGCATGATCATGCGGCGATTGTCGCCCGGTTTGCGCCCAGGTGCTGCCGCGCCCATGCTGCGGCGGCTGGGCCAAACCAGCGCTCGACCTCGCCGGCCGGCAACGCGGGGGCCAGCAACCAGCCCTGGATCGCATCGATGCCGTGGCGGCGCAACTGCTGGCCCTGCTGCGCGGTCTCGACCCCTTCGGCCACAGTCTGCAGACGCAGCAGGCGCGCCAGCCGCGCCACCCCGCGCACCACCGCCGCGTCGGTGGCCTCGTGCGGCAGGCCGCGCACAAATTCACGGTCGATCTTGATGCGGTGCAGCGGCAGCCGCTTCAGCTGCGCCAGCGACGAGTGGCCGGTGCCGAAATCATCCAGCGCCAGCAGCACCCCTTCGGCACACAGCTGCCGCAGCAGCGCACAGGCCTGCACCGGATCGGCCATCGCCTGGGTTTCGGTCAACTCCAGCTCCAGCGCCGCAGCCGGCAGGCCGTGGCGCCGCAGCGCTGCCGCCACGCGCTGCACCAGGTCGGCGCAGCGCAGCTGCTGCGCCGACAGGTTGACCGCCACCCGCACGTCCGCCCCCTGCTGGCGCCACCGGCGCGCCTGGGCGCAGGCCTGCTCCAGCACCCAGTCACCCAGCGGCACGATCAGGCCGGTGCTTTCGGCCACGGCGATGCAGCGCTGCGGTGCCACCGGCCCCAGCACCGGGTCGTGCCAGCGCAGCAGCGCCTCCACCGTGGTCACCCGCCCAGCCTGCAGTTCGTACTGCGGCTGGTAGTGCAGCTGCAAACCTGCATGGCCGTGCATCAGCGCCTGCTGCAGCCGCTCGTGCAACCGCACACGCTCATCCAGCGCGTTGGCCAGCGCCGCCTCATAGCGCGCCACCCCGCGGCGCCCCGCATCCTTGGCCGCGTACATGGCCAGGTCCGCATAGCGCAGCAGGGTCTCGGCGTCGCAGGCGTCGTCCGGAAACAGCGCCACGCCGATGCTGGCCCCCACGGTCACTTCGGCGGCATCCAGCGCGATCGGCGCCGTTAGCCTTTGCAGCAGCTTGCGCGCCACCGTTTCGGCCCCGGCCGCATCGCTGACCTCGGTCAGCAACACCACAAATTCGTCGCCGCCCAGGCGCGCCACCACGTCGGCGCCACGCACGCTGGCGCGCAGCCGCTTGCCCACCTCGATCAGGACCCGGTCGCCGACCAGATGACCATAGCCGTCGTTGATGGCTTTGAAATCGTCCAGATCCACCAGCAGCACCGCCCCGCGACGGCCGCCCCGTTGCGCCTGACGCACCGCCATTTGCAGCCAGTCGTGCAACTGGGCGCGGTTGCACAGACCGGTCAGCGGGTCGTGCGTGGCCTGATGGTGCAAGAGCTCTGTCAGCCGTCGCGCTTCGGTCACGTCACGCAAGAACACCACCGCGCAGACCGTGCCGGCCACCTCGCACACGCCCAGCGCGATGTCCACCGGCACCTCGCGTCCGTCGCGGTGGCGCAGGGCTAGATTGGGCACCCGCCCCATCGGGCGGCTGTGCGGGTGGTAAAAAAACTGCTGCACCCATTGGCGGTGGCGCTCGACCAACCGCACCGGCAGCAGCACATCCAGCGTGGCGCCGACCAGCTCGTGCGCGGTAAACCCGGTCAGGGCCTGCACGGCCGGGTTGGCCAGCACGATGGTGCCCTGCGGGTCGACCAGCAGCACCGCATCGGGCGCGGCCGCCAGCATCGCGCGCTCCAGCCCCGCCCCGTCGTGGCCCCCCTCCAGCTCCGCGAGCGCCTCGCGCAGCCGCTCGTGCACCACCAGGCCCGACGCCGGGTCGGCGGCTGCGTCGTCACACCGCATGGCCTACCCCCGCACACCTCAGGCTGCAGCCCGCAGGGGCAGCGTGGGCTGCAATCGCTGGTTGACTGCTGTGTCGTCCCAGACGGCCGGAGCCGCAACGGGCATGGCCCGCGCCCCGCCGCGCCAGACCGCCACCGCTTCGCTGAGGCGCTCGGCCTGCTGATGCAGGCTGCGCGCCGCTGCGGCCATCTCCTCCACCAGCGCGGCGTTG
>JANWZF010000348.1 GCA_025054905.1 Tepidimonas sp. | reverse complement strand
TTCGGGGTCGTCTTTCTGATGTTTGCGATTGGGCTGGAGTTCAGCCTGCCCAAGCTGCGCGCGATGAAGCGCTTCGTCTTTGGCCTGGGCACGGCGCAGGTGGTGCTGACGATGACCCTGACCACGCTGGCCTCGCTGTTGCTGGGCTGGCTGTTGCCGCAGTGGTGGCGCATCGAGTGGCCAACCGCCGTGGCGATGGGAGGTGTCATGGCGATGAGCAGCACCGCCATCGTCATGAAGCTGATGGCCGACCGGCTGGAGCTCGAAAGCGAACACGGCCAGCGCGTGGTGGGTATTTTGCTGTTTCAGGATCTGGCCGTGGTGCCGCTGCTGGTGTTGATTCCGGCTCTGGGGGCGCCGGGCGAACAGTTGGCCTGGGCGCTGGCCCTGGCGCTGCTGAAAGCGGCGGCGCTGCTGATCCTGTTGCTGACCGGAGGGCAGCGGCTGATGCGCTGGTGGCTGACGCTGGTGGCGCGGCGCAAGAGCCAGGAGCTGTTCATGCTGAACCTGCTGCTGGTCACGCTGGGGCTGGCCTGGTTGACCGAACATGCGGGCCTGTCGCTGGCGCTCGGAGCGTTTGTCGCCGGCATGCTGATCGCGGAGACGGAGTACCGCCATCAGGTGGAGACCGACATCCGCCCGTTTCACGACGTGCTGCTGGGGCTGTTTTTTATCACCATCGGCATGATGCTGGACTGGCGCATCGTGCTGGAGCGCTGGCCGCTGGTGTTGCTGCTGCTGGGGCTGTCGTTGACGTTCAAGACCGTGATGATCACTGCGCTGGTGCGGGCCTTTGGGGCCAGCACCGGCACGGCCTTGCGCACCGGGCTGTACCTGATGCAGGCCGGCGAGTTTGGCCTGGTGTTGCTGCAGCTGGCGTACCAGAACGGGCTGGTACCGCCGGCGCTGTTCAACCCGACCTTGGCTTCGATGATCCTGTCGATGCTGCTCACACCGCTGGTGATCCAGCACAGCAATGCGCTGGTCACGCGGCTGGTGGGCAGCGACTGGCTGCTGCAGTCGGTGCAAATGACCCAGATCGCGCGCAAGGCGATGGCGGCCGATCGGCACGTGATCATCTGCGGCTATGGCCGTTGCGGCCAAAACCTGGCGCGCATGCTGGAGGCCGAGGGCATTCCCTACATGGCCCTGGATCTGGATCCGGACCGGGTGCGCCAGGCCGCTGCTGCGGGCCATTCGGTGGTGTTTGGCGACGCGGCGCGGCTGCAGGCGCTGATGGCCGCGGGGCTGGCGCGCGCCAGTGCGGTGGCCATCACTTACCTGGACACCCCCAGCGCGTTGAAGGTGCTGCACCACGTGCGCGAGCATGCGCCGCACGTGCCGGTGGTGGTGCGCACGGTGGACGATGGCGACCTGGCCAGGCTGCAGGCGGCAGGGGCCACCGAGGTGGTGCCCGAGGCCCTCGAAGCCAGCCTGATGCTGGCCAGCCACGCGCTGGCCCTGGTGGGGGTGCCGCTGCGGCGCGTCGTGCGGCTGGTGCAGCAGCAGCGCGAGGCACGCTACCAGCTGCTGCGTGGCTATTTCCACGGCGCAGACGACGATGGCGTGGATGAGCAGGCGCAGGCGCGCCTGGCCACCGTGGTGCTGCCGCCGGCCGGGCCGACCGTGGGGCAGCGGCTGGGCGATCTGGCGCTGCATGCGATCGGCGTGCAGGTGGTGGATCTGCGCCGTGCCGATGGGCGCCGCGCGGTGCCGACCGACGAACTGGTGCTGCAAGGCGGTGATGCGGTCGTCCTGTATGGCGTGCCGGAGGCGCTGACGCTGGCCGAAGGCCGGCTGCTGGCCGGATAATGCGTGCATGGACACCGCCGCCTACCTGCGTTCGCACATTCGCACCGTGCCTGACTGGCCCGCCCCCGGCGTGCAGTTTCGTGACATCACGCCGCTGCTGCAGGACCCCAAGGTGTTTCGGGTGCTGATCGACGCCTTCGTGCACCGGTACATGGATCGTGCGTTGCGTCCGGACGTGGTGGCCGGCCTGGACGCGCGCGGCTTCATCATCGGTTCGGTGGTGGCCTACGAGCTCGGGGTCGGTTTTGTGCCCATCCGCAAGAAGGGCAAGCTGCCGTTTACGACCGTGGAAGAGACCTACGAGCTCGAATATGGCAGTGCCACGGTCGAGCTGCACACCGATGCGGTCCGCCCTGGCGACCGCGTGCTGCTGATCGATGACCTGATCGCCACCGGCGGCACCATGATGGCGGGCAAAAAGCTGCTCGAAAAGCTCGGAGCCACCGTCATGGAGGGGGCCGCCATCGTGACCCTGCCTGAGCTGGG
>JANWZF010000228.1 GCA_025054905.1 Tepidimonas sp. | reverse complement strand
GCGCGCCATCTCGCCGCACCCGGTGGTCAAGCCGATCCGGGTCAATGCCCCCAATTCCGTGTTCGCGCTGGCTGCCGCCGGTGCCAAGTGAAGCCGTTTTCCGCCACCCCCAGGAGCGCGCCGCGATGAGCAGCACCCCGCACTATCCCCTCTACATGGACTACAGCGCCACCACCCCGGTCGATCCGCGCGTGGTGGACAAGATGATCCCCTGGCTGCACGAGCACTTCGGCAACCCGGCGTCGCGCAGCCACGCCTGGGGCTGGGAAGCTGAAAAGGCCGTCGAGCATGCGCGCGAGCAGGTGGCCGACCTGGTCGGCGCCGACCCGCGCGAGATCATCTGGACCAGTGGCGCCACCGAGTCCAACAACCTCGCGCTCAAAGGGGCGGCGCACTTTTACCGTGAGCGCGGGCGCCACATCGTGACGGTCAAGACCGAGCACAAGGCCGTGCTGGATACCTGCCGGCATCTGGAACGCGAAGGCTTTGAGGTCACCTACCTGGACGTGCAGCCCGATGGGCTGTTGGACCTGGAGGCGTTTCGTGCCGCGCTGCGGCCGGACACCATCCTGGCCAGCGTCATGCTGGTCAACAACGAAATCGGCGTCATCCAGGACGTGGCGGCCATCGGGGCGATCTGCCGGGAAAAGGGTGTGATCTTCCACTGCGATGCTGCGCAGGCCACCGGCAAGGTCGACATCGATCTGCGCCAGCTGCCGATCGATCTGATGAGCCTGGCCTCGCACAAGACCTACGGCCCCAAGGGCATTGGGGCCCTGTATGTGCGGCGCAAGCCGCGCGTACGGCTGGAGGCGCAGATGCATGGTGGTGGCCACGAACGCGGCTTGCGCTCGGGCACGCTGGCCACGCATCAATGTGTCGGCATGGGTGAAGCGTTCGCCATCGCCAAGGCCGAGATGCCCACCGAGTTGCCGCGCATCCGCCGTCTGCACGAGCGGCTCGTGTCGGGGCTGTCGCAGATCGAGCAGTCCTTCCTCAATGGGCATCCGACGCAGCGTGTGCCGCACAACGTCAACATGAGCTTCAACTACGTGGAAGGCGAATCGCTGATCATGGGCATCAAGGGCGTGGCCGTCTCCAGCGGCTCGGCCTGCACGTCGGCAAGCCTGGAGCCCAGCTATGTGCTGCGCGCACTGGGCCGCAGCGACGAGCTGGCCCACAGCAGCCTGCGCATCACGATTGGCCGCTGGACCGCCGAAGCCGACGTCGACCATGCGGTGCAGGCCATCAAGGCCAACGTGGCCAAGCTGCGCGAACTCTCACCCCTGTGGGAGCTGTACCAGGAAGGTGTCGATCTCAACTCGATCCAATGGGTGGCGCACTGAACGCGCAGCCACCCCGTCAACCCGATGAAAGGAGCATGACCATGGCTTACAGCGACAAGGTCATCGACCACTACGAAAACCCGCGCAACGTCGGCAGCTTCGACAAGAACGACGAAAACGTCGGCACGGGCATGGTGGGGGCGCCGGCCTGCGGCGATGTCATGAAGCTGCAGATCAAGGTCAACCCGGCCACTGGCGTGATCGAAGATGCGCGCTTCAAGACTTACGGCTGCGGCTCGGCCATTGCCTCCAGCTCGCTGGTGACCGAATGGGTCAAGGGCAAGACGCTGGAGGAGGCGGTGCAGATCAAGAACAGCCAGATCGCCGAGGAGCTGGCGCTGCCGCCGGTCAAGATACACTGCTCGATTTTGGCCGAAGACGCGATCAAGGCTGCGGTGGAGGACTACCGCAAAAAGCACGCGCTGGCCGCTGCTCAGGAGTGAAACGACACACCATGGCCGTCACCCTCACCGAAGCCGCGGCGCGGCACGTGCAGAAGTACCTGGCCCGACGGGGTCGTGGCATCGGCGTGCGGCTCGGGGTCAAGACCACCGGCTGCTCGGGCTTGGCCTACAAGCTGGAGTACGCCGACGAGGCGGCGCCCGAGGACATCGTGTTCGAGGCGCACGGGGTCAAGGTGCTCGTGGACCCCAAAAGCCTGCCGTACCTGGACGGCACCGAGCTGGACTTCGTGCGCGAGGGCTTGAACGAAGGGTTCAAGTTCCGCAACCCCAACGAACGGGACCGCTGTGGCTGTGGCGAATCGTTCCGCGTCTGACGGTGTGGCGTCGCTGCAGGCGGACGACTTCGCGCTGTTTGGCCTGCCGCGGCGTTTCGCGCTGGATGTGGCCGAGCTGGACGAGCGGCGCAAGGCGCTGCAGCGGCTTGCCCATCCGGATCGCCACGTGGCGGCGGGCTCCGCCGCGCAGCGGCTGGCGATGCAATGGTCGGTGCGCATCAACGAGGCGTGGCAGCGCCTGCGTGATCCGCTGCGTCGTGCCGCCTATTGGTGCGAGCTGCACGGGGTACCGGTGCAAGCCGAGCTCAACGTGGCGATGCCAGCGGCGTTCCTGCAGCAGCAGATGCAGTGGCGCGAAGCACTGGAAGAAGCCAGCGATGCGGCGGCACTGCAGGCGTTGCAGCACGAGGTCGAGCGCGAACGCCAGGCGCGTCTGCAGGCGCTGGCCCGTGCGATCGATGAGACCGCCGATCCGCACGCGGCGGCAGCCGAGGTGCGTGCGTTGATGTTCATGGAGCGCTTGCTCGAATCTTTGCAGGCGCGGCTGGATGAAGCTGCGTCACCGAAAGCACACTGATGGCGTTGTTGCAGATTTCTGAGCCCGGCATGACGCCGGATCCGCACCAGCGGCGACTGGCCGTGGGAATCGACCTGGGAACCACCCACTCGTTGGTGGCCGCGGTCCGCCATGGTGTGGCCGAATGCCTGCCCGACGCCCAGGGGCGCGTCATCCTGCCCAGCGTCGTGCGTTACCTGCCCCCGGGCAGCACGCCGTCGCGCCAGGTGGGGGACGAGGCGCTCGCTGCCCAGATCGACGATCCGGCCAACACGGTCAGCTCGGTCAAGCGTCTGATGGGGCGGGCGCTGGCGGATGTGCAGCGCGACGGGGTGGCCGCGCGCCTG
>JANWZF010000161.1 GCA_025054905.1 Tepidimonas sp. | reverse complement strand
GACCCGCCTGGGCGACACCGTGTTGCAGCCGATCGAGGTGCAGCTGGAGCTGCCCACTGCCTGGTTCGTGCCGCCCTCACGCCTCAACGAGCTGCGCCGTGCAGCGGTGCAGGCCTTGCTGCACAGCCGCGAGGCGGCCCGCCCGCGCGGCCAGCGCCGCCCCGAAGTGCAGCCTGCCGTGCCCTACCCGGAGGACGTGCTGACCTACCTGGCCAACGTGTACAACCACAAGGCCCGGGATTTTTATGCACGCCACGGCGTGCGGGTCATCGAGGCCGCCTTCGAAGCGCACGAAGCCCTGGACGACGTCAGCCTGATGATCACCAAGCACTGCGTGCGCTACAGCCTGCACCTCTGCCCCAAGCAGGCCAAAGGCGTGGTCGGGGTGCAGGGGACGGTGCGCGCCGAGCCGCTGACGATCGAGCACGCAGACCAGCGGCTGACCCTGCGCTTCGACTGCAAGGCGTGTGAGATGCACGTGGTTGGCCGGCTGCAGCGGCACGTGGTGCGTGCGGCGCAGCGCCAGGCGCGCGAGCAACCTGTGCACTTTTACCGGAGCCGTCCGACCGCTCCGTCCACCTTGCCTCAGACGTAAGGGGGTGTCGTGGTGCGGCTGTGGCGCAAGTGCAGCGCCAATCCCAGCGCAGCCATGTGATCGCCGTTGCGTGCCAGGATCGTCTGGGCCAGTGGCAGAAATTCGTTTTCTTCGTACTGGGCGTGGGCGCGGTAGCGCTGCACCAAGGTCTGCAGCCCATCGATGTCGAGCTCATCGAACGCCAGGCCCTTGGCCACCTTTTTCAGGCCGGGCTCCAGGCGCTTCCACAGCGTCTCGAGCTCGCGGTGCTCGTCGGTTAGCCGGCGCGCCAAGGCCTGCACACGGGCATGCTCCGCTGCGGCTTCGGCGCTGGCCAGCACCGCCGGAAAGAGCTCGCGCTCTTCATCCAGATGGTGCTCGAAAATCGCTTCCCGGAAGAACTCCAGCGAGGTTTGCGCGATCGTCTGGGCGCGTGCAGCTGGCGCCAGCAACCCCGGCAGCTCGGCCAGCTCATCCAGCCGCCGCACGATGCCCGCGTGGCACTGCGAAAAATCCGCGATGGGCGACGCCACCTCAACGTTGGGGGAGCTCGGGGTCATGATGCACCGTCCACGGTCGTCTCGACGCCATGAAGTCTAGGACGGGGCACCAAGGCTGTCTTGATCCGTGTCAACCCAACCAACGCCGCGCGTTGCGAAACATCCGCATCCACGGGCTGAACGCCTCCATCCCTCCGGTGGCACGCAGGTCGGTCCAGCTGAACTGGGCGTTGCGAAACACCCGTTCCGGGTGGGGCATCATCGCGGTGAAGCGGCCATCCAGCGTGGTCACCCCGGTGATGCCGCCCGGGCTGCCATTGGGGTTGTACGGATAGACCTCGGTGGGCTGGCCGTGAGGATCGACGTAGCGCAGCGCCACCGCGACGCGCTGGGCATCACCGCGCTGGCCGAAATTGGCATAGCCCTCGCCATGCGCCACCGCGATCGGCAACCGGCTG
>JANWZF010000075.1 GCA_025054905.1 Tepidimonas sp. | reverse complement strand
CAGGATGCCGCAGCGCCGTTGAAGCTGGTGCGCCGCATCGCCAGCGGCCGAACGCCGAGTCACCTGTGGATCGACAGCGGCAGCACGGTGGCTTACGCGACGATGCAGGACAGCGACGAGCTGGTGGCGGTCGATCTGGCCGCCCAGTCGATCCGCTGGCGGGCGCGCGTGGGCAAGCTGCCGGCCGACGTCTACCTGACTGCCGACGACCGCACGCTGCTGGTGGCGTTGACCGGCGACCGCTTCGTGGAGGCCTACGACGTCAGCGGCGGTCCCGCGCGCCTGATCCAGCGCATCGAAACGGGTGCGGGCGCGCACGCGTTTCGCGCGCGCGGCAGGCGCCGCGGCCCGCCGGCATCCGATCTTCGTGCTCAACTCGCTGGATGCGGATGTCAGTGTGATCGACCCTGCCAGCTTCACCGAGATCCGACGCATTCCAACCGGCAAGGAGCCGCACCACCTGTATCTGACGCCGGATGAACGCTCGGTCATCGTCGCCAACGCCGCCGGCAATTCGCTTACCTTCATCGATCCGGTGACCGCGCAGGTGCAGCGCACGATCGCGAACATCGCCGATCCTTACCACCTGCGCTTTTCGCCGGACATGCAGTGGTTCGTCACCCTGGCCAACCGGCTCAATCACATCGACATCTACCGCTGGCAGCCGCAGGATGCCGCGGCGCCGCTGAAACTGGTGCGCCGCATCGCCAGCGGCCGGACGCCAAGTCACCTGTGGATCGACAGCGCCAGCACGGTGGCCTACGCGACGATGCAGGACAGCGACGAGCTGGTGGCGGTCGATCTGGCCGCGCAGTCGATCCGCTGGCGGGCGCGCGTGGGCAAGCTGCCCGCGGACGTCTACCTGACCGCCGACGACCGTACGCTGTTGGTGGCGTTGACCGGCGACCGCTTCGTCGAGGTCTACGACGTCGGCGGCGGCCCCGCGCGCCTGATCCAGCGCATCGAAACGGGTGCGGGTGCGCACGCGTTCCGCGCGCGCGGCGACCGGCGGCACGTATTCGTCAGCAACCGCGTGGCCAATACGATCAGCTTGATCGACACGCAGCGGCTCGCCGTCGTGGCCACGCTGCCTGGGCCCGGCGGACCCGACTGCATGGAGCTGCTGGCCGATGGCCGGACGCTGCTGTTGACCTCGCGTTGGGCGCGTCGGCTGACGGTCATCGATGTGGAGACGCGGCAGGTGGTGCGCCAGGTCCCGGTGGGCCGCTCGCCGCATGGGGTCTGGACGCTGGACCATGCGCCGCGTCAGTAAGGCGCGCCGCAGGCTGCTCGCGGTGGCGCTCGCGCTGCCGGCAGTCGCTGCCGCCTGTGAAAAGCCTGTATTTCTGACCTTCGACACCGGGCACATGGGAGTGGCGCCGTTGGTCGCCGAGGTGCTGAACCGGCATCAGGTGAAGGCGACCTTTTTCCTCGCCAACGAGCGCACGCTGGAGGGCGGTGGCAGCCTGGATGACCGCTGGGCGCCTTGGTGGGCCGAGCGCGCGCGCGAGGGGCATCTGTTTGGCAGCCACACCTACGATCATGTCTATTGGCTGGCCGACCTTCCGGACGGGCGCTTTCGCGTGCGTCCAAGCGCCGGCCCGATGGCGGGCCGCACGCTCACCTGGACGGCGGCGGATTACTGTGCGGAGCTTGCCCGCAGCGCCGAGCGTTTTCGCGCCATGACCGGGCAGCGCATGGCACCGATTTTCCGTGCCGCCGGAGGTCGCACCTCGCCAGCGCTGCTGGCGGCCGCGCGCGCCTGCGGCTGGCTGCATGTGGGCTGGTCGCCGGCCGGCTTCCTGGGCGACGAGCTGCCGAGCGACCGCTATCCGAACGCCGCGCTGCTTGCCCGCGCGCTGCGCGACATCCGTCCGGGCGACATCCTCCTCGTGCATCTGGGCATCTGGTCGCGCAAAGATCCGTGGGCGCCAGCCGCGCTGGAGCCGCTGATCATTGGGTTGAAGCAGCGCGGCTTCTGCTTTGCCACGCTGCGCGAACATCCGGCGTACCGCGCGCATCTGGCCACGCAAGGTGGCGGCAGTGGCGGTTCCTGAGAGGGCGATTCGGCGATGAGCGTCATCGAGTCCGTCACCGAGGCGTTTGCGGCTGCCCAGCAGGGGCTTTTTGAGACCGTCGTGCAGCCGCTGCTGTATCAGGCGGGACTGGCCTCGCATCTGGAGGAGGCGTTCGACGGCACCGGCTGGTTCCTGGTCGGGCTGCTGCAGTTGGCGGTGATGCTGCTGCTGATTGCGCCGCTGTCGCGCTGGCGGCCAGCGGAGCGACCGGCACCGGATGTCCTGGCGGAGCGCCGCGCCAGCGTGCGCGTGGACGTCATCTACACACTGATCGACCGGCTGGGCGTGCTGCGGGTGGCGATGTTCTTTTTGGTGGAGCCGCTATGGCACGCGCTGTTTGGCTGGCTGGCATTGCAGGGCTTCTACGGCTGGCAGCTCGACCAGTGGCTGGCGCCGCTCGTTCCGGGCGTCACGGACACGGCGCTGGCGAGCTTTCTCCTTTATCTCGTCGTGTTCGATTTCGTCAACTACTGGATCCATCGCGCCCAGCACCATTACCGCTGGTGGTGGGCACTGCACGCCGTGCACCACAGCCAGCGGCACGTCACGATGTGGACGGACAGCCGCAACCACCTGCTCGACAGCGTGCTGATGGCCACCGTCTTCGCCCTGGTGGCGCGTGCCATCGGCGTGCTACCCGGGCAGTTCATCGCGCTGGTGGCCCGCGGAGCGCCCGGCACCGGAGCTGCTGGCGGAGCGCCGCGCCAGCGTGCGCGTGGACGTCATCTACACACTGATCGACCGGCTGGGCGTGCTGCGGGTGGCGATGTTCTTTTTGGTGGAGCCGCTGTGGCACGCGCTGTTTGGCTGGCTGGCGCTGCAGGGCTTCCACGGCTGGCAGCTCGACCAGTGGCTGGCGCCGCTCGTGCCGGGCGTCACGGACACGGCGCTGGCGAGCTTTCTTCTTTATCTGGTCG
>JANWZF010000012.1 GCA_025054905.1 Tepidimonas sp. | reverse complement strand
CCCCAAGTCGATCTGCTGGCGGTGCTGCACGATCTGGCCGCGCGCGAGGTCAACGAGCTGCACATCGAGGCTGGTGCCAAGCTCAACGCGTCATGGTGGCGCGCGGGGCTGGTCGACGAGCTGCTGCTGTACCTGGCCCCGCGCCTGCTCGGGCCGGGGCAGCCGCTGGCGGCGTTGCCGGCGCTGAGCCGGCTGGACGAGGGCTGGACGCTGCGCTTCGTCGACGTCACGCCGCTGGGCTGCGACCTGCGCTTGCGGGCGCGACCGCCCGGGCGCTGCCCGCTCTAAGCACGCGCCATGGCCCGCCCACCCAAAAGCGCTGCGATCGCCCTGCGCGATGGACTCAGCCCGTGCTGTCTGGCGCTGCCGCGTCTGCGCCACAGCCCGTGGCCGACGCTGCTGGATCACCTGGCCGAGCGGCTGCCACGCATCCCGCGTGAACAATGGCGCGCGCGTCTGCGCCGCGGCGAGGTGGTGGACGAGCAGGGCCAGCCTTTGGACGAACACACCCCCTACCTGCACGGCCAGCGCATTTATTACTGGCGCGATGTGGCCGACGAGGCGCCGATCCCGTTCGAAGCACCCATCCTGTTTCAGGACGAGCATCTGCTGGTGGTGGACAAGCCGCACTTCCTGCCGGTGACGCCCGGCGGGCGCTACGTGCGCGAGACGCTGTTGGTACGCCTGAAGGCGCGCCTGGGCCTGCCGGAGCTCAGTCCGCTGCACCGCATCGACCGCGACACCGCCGGGCTGGTGCTGTTCAGCGTGCGCGCCGCTGAACGCGACGCCTATCAGCGGCTGTTTCGCGAGCGCCGGGTGGACAAGACCTACGAGGCCATCGCCCCCTGGTGCGACGATCGGCCGTGGCCGCAGCGGCGCCTGAGCCACCTGTGCACCGACGAGGCGGCCTTTTACCGCATGCGTGAGGCCTCCCCCGACGAAGGCCGCGCACCCAACAGCGAGACCTGGATCGAGCCGCTGCAGCGCCTGGGGCCGCAGGGCCAGTGGGCGCGGTACCGGCTGCGCCCGATCACCGGCAAGCGCCACCAGCTGCGCGTACACATGGCGGCGCTGGGCCTGCCGATCCTGGACGACCCGTTCTACCCGACCGTGCGCCGCGGGCCGCACGACCCTGACGACCCGGCCCGACCGCTGCGGCTGCTGGCGCGGGCCATCGCCTTCGATGACCCGATCACCGGCCAGCGGCGCGCGTTCACCAGCGCGCGGGAGCTGGCCGGACCGCCCGACTGAGGCGCTGCCTTACTGCCCTTGCCCCAGCGCAAAGCCACGTTCGCCATCGAACGTGCACAGGTTTTCGGTCTTGATGACGTCGATGCCGCGCGCCACCAGCGCCTGCAGCAGCGCGATGATGTCGGCGTGCGTGACGGGGGTGGCCTCGGCCGCGACGAAGCGGCAGCGCCAGTGGTCGGTGCAAAAGGTCTCCGGAAATCCCCCGGGCCAGACCTTGACGCCGCGGTTGGTGATCATCTGCAACCCCAGCGGCGGCACCGCCAGCGCGACCAGCTGTCCGGCCAGAAAGTCGGCGCTGACCCCAGCGGCGTGCACGAACACATCGACCCCGACCAGGGCCTTGGCCGCCGGCGCGCGCCGCGGCACGTTGGCAGCCGCGCTGCGTGGCCCGGCTGCCCGCCCCGGGGCAGACGGAGTTGTCCCGTACTGCACCGGTGCCAGTTGCTCGGGCCGCTGCCCCAACCGCTCGATCACCGCATCGGCAAAGTCCATGCTGCCAAAGGGCCGGCCGATGGACAGCGTGCCGTGCAGCTCGGCTGTGTGCACGCCGTCTTCGATCGTGCGCAGCCAGGCGTTGTGGATGGTTTCGGCCACCGCCGGCTGACCGATGTGCACGAGCATCATGACCGCCGCCAGCAGCAGACCCGAGGGGTTGGCGATGCCCTTGCCGGCGATGTCGGGCGCGCTGCCGTGGATGGCCTCGAACATCGCCACGTGATCGCCGATGTTGGCGCTGGGCGCCAGGCCCACCGAGCCGGTCAGCTCCGCCGCGATGTCGGACAGGATGTCGCCGTAGAGGTTGGGCGTCACGATGACGTCGAAGCGCTCCGGCCGCGTGGCCAGCCGCGCCGCGCCGATGTCGATGATCAGATGCTCGGTCTCGATCTCCGGGTACTGCGGCGCGATCTCGTCGAAGACGCGATGGAACAGCCCATCGGTCATCTTCATGATGTTGTCCTTGGTCATGCAGGTGACCTTGCGGCGTCCGTGCGCACGCGCGTACTCGAATGCGTAGCGCACGATCCTCTCGCAGCCGGGGCGGGTGATGAGCTTCAGGCACTGGTAGACCTCATCGGTCTGGCGGTGCTCGATGCCGGCGTAGAGATCCTCCTCGTTTTCGCGGATGATGACCAGGTTCATCTTCGGGTGCAGCGTGCGCACGAACGGCGCGTAGCTGACACAGGGGCGCACATTGGCGTACAGGCCCAGCGTCTTGCGGATCGTCACGTTGAGGCTCTTGTAGCCCCCGCCCTGCGGCGTGGTGATCGGCCCTTTCAACAACACCCGGGTGCGGCGCAGGCTGTCCCAGGCCTCGGGCGCAATGCCCGAGCTGTGGCCTGCCAGGTACTGCTGCTCGCCGATGTCGATGAACTCCGGCGCGATGCGCGCACCGGCGGCCTGCAGCACGCGCAGCGTGGCGTCCATGATTTCGGGGCCGATACCGTCGCCGCGTGCAACGGTGATGGGAACCAGTTCACTCATCTCAAACGTCCGTCGTGGTGGGTTGACAACATCCGCAGTCTGCCGCACCATTGCATCGAATTCAAATCATGTTTTATGATGATTCATATAGATTAAAACCGATGACTCCGATACGCCCGCCCCGCGCCACGTTTCACCAGCTGCGCACGCTGGAGGCGGTGGTGCGGCTGGGCTCGATCACGCGCGCCGCGCAGGAGCTGCACCTGACCCAGCCCACCGTGTCGGCACAAATCCACGAATTGCAGACGGCCCTGGATACCGTGCTGGTGGAGCCCGCCGGCCGCGGCATCCGCCCCACCGAGGCGGCGCGGATGCTGCGCGCCACGGCCCTGGACATGTTTGCGCGCTGGCAACGCTTCGAAGACGAGCTGCAGGCGCTGCACGGGCTGGAGCGCGGCGTGCTGCGCATCGCTGGGGTGACCACCACCGAGTACTTCATCGCCCAGTGGTTGCATCGCTACACCACCGAGCATCCGGGTATCGACATCGAGCTGGCGGTGGACAACCGCGACGCCGTGGTGCGCCGCCTGCGTGAGGAGACCATCGAGCTGGCGGTCATGATGCTGCCGCCGGATCAGCCGCCGCTGGAGAGCCTGCCGTTGATGGACAACCCGCTGGTGCTGATCGCTCCGCTGGGCCATCCCTGGACACGCCAGGGCCGCGTGCCGCGGCAGCGGCTGCAAGGCGCGCCGCTGCTGCTGCGCGAACCCGGCTCCGGCACGCGATTGGCCACCGAAGCGTGGCTGCGCGCGCACGGCCTGCAGCCCTCGATCCGCGCCACGCTGGGCAGCAACGAAGCGATCAAGCACGCCGTGGCCGCCGGACTTGGGCTGGCCATCCTGTCGCGCCACGCGCTGGCCGACGACCCGGCACGCGACGGCGTGGCCATCGTGCCGATGAGCGGCACCCCGATCGAGCGCCGCTGGATGCTGGTGTGGCGGCGCGACCGCCGCCTGTCGCTGGCGGCGCAGCGCTTTGTCGAGCACATGCGCGCCGCTGCGGCTGCGCCGGCCGGCGGGGCTGCGGCTTAGACCGGCTGAGGCTGCAGCCGCGCCTGCACCCACGGCACGACGCTGGCCAGCGCGCGCGGCAGTGCCGCCGCGTCGGTACCGCCGGCCATGGCCAGATCGGGCTTGCCGCCGCCTTTGCCCCCCACCTGCTGCGCCACCGCGCCGACCAGCTCGCCGGCCTTGAGACCCTGCGCCACCAGGTCCGCCGTGATGCCGGCGCACAGCTGCACTTTGCCCCCGTCGACGCTGGCCAGCACCACCACCGCGCGGCCCAGCCGCGCCTTCAGGCGGTCGACCGCCTCGCGCAGCACTTTGGCGTCGGCCCCGTCCAGCCGCGCGGCCAGCACGTGCACCTCACCCAGCGCCACCGCCTGCGTGGCCAGCTCGTCGGCCTGCGCCCCGGCCAGGCGCGCCTTGAGCGCCTCGATCTCCTTTTCCAGCTCGCGCACGCGCTGCTGCGTCTGCTCGATGCGCGGCACCAGCTCCGGCAGCGGGGCCTTCAGCGCCGCGGCGGCCTGCCCGATCTGCTGCTCCAGCTGCTGCAGGTAGGCCAGCGCCTGCGTGCCGGTGACCGCCTCGACGCGCCGGATGCCGGCGGCCACGCCGCTTTCGGCCACGATCTTGAACAGGCCGATGTCGCCGGTGCGCGCCACATGCGTGCCACCGCACAGCTCGCGGCTGCTGCCGATGTCCAGCACGCGCACGGTCTCGCCGTACTTTTCGCCAAACAGCATCATGGCTCCGGCGGCCTTGGCCTGCTCCAGCGGCATCACCCGGGCCTGGGTGGCGCTGTTGGCCAGAATCTCGTCGTTGACGCGCGCTTCGATCGAGCGCAGCTCCTCGGCCGTCAGCGGGGCATGGTGCGAAAAGTCAAAGCGCGTGCGCTCGTGATCGACCAGCGAACCCTTTTGCTGCACATGCTCGCCGAGCACCTCGCGCAACGCCTTGTGCAGCAGATGGGTGGCGGAATGGTTGCGCATCGTGGCGGCGCGCCGCGCCCCGTCCACCTGCGCGGTCACGTGGTCGCCCAAGGCGATCACCCCCTGCGCCACCACCCCGTGGTGCCCATGCACGTGGGCCTTGATTTTCTGCGTGTCGTGCACCTCAAAGCGCATCGAGCCGCTGGTCAGCACGCCGCTGTCGCCGACCTGACCGCCGCTTTCGGCATAAAACGGCGTCGCATCCAGCACGACGATGCCGCTTTGGCCGGTCTTCAGTTCGGCCACTGGCGTGCCCTCGTGGTAGAGGGCCACCACCTTGGCCTCGGCGCGCAGGTGCTCGTAGCCGACGAAACGGTTGTCCGGCCCGGCATAGTCCAGCACGCGCTCCATCCTGAATTTGCCAGCCGCGCGCGCCTGCTCCTTCTGGCGCTGCATCGCGGCCTCAAAGCCGGCCACATCCACCGTCACCCCGCGCTCGCGGCAGACGTCGCTGGTGAGGTCCAGCGGAAAGCCGTAGGTGTCGTGCAGCTTGAAGGCCAACTCGCCCGGCAGCGTGCGCGCGCCGCCGGCCAGTGCCGCCTCCAGGATGTCCATGCCGTGCTCCAGCGTTTCGAAGAAGCGCTCCTCCTCGGCGCGCAGCACCTCCATGATGCGCTGCTGCTGGGCGGCCAGATGAGGGTAAGCCTGCCCCATCTGCGCCACCAGGTCCGGCACCAGCTGGTGAAAAAACGGTGCCTTGCAGCCCAGCTTGTAGCCGTGGCGGATCGCGCGGCGGATGATGCGCCGCTGCACGTAGCCGCGGCCTTCGTTGCTGGGGATGACCCCGTCGGCCACCAGAAACGCGGTGGCGCGGATGTGGTCGGCGATGACGCGCAGACTCGGGCTGCCCCGATCCTGGGCGCCGGTGACGCGGACGGCGGCCTCGATCAGCGCGCGGAACAGATCGATCTCGTAGTTGCTGTGCACGCCCTGCAGGATCGCCGCCACCCGCTCCAGCCCCATGCCAGTGTCCACGCAGGGCGCCGGCAGCGGCCGCACCGAGCCATTGGGCTGCATGTCAAACTGCATGAACACGTTGTTCCAGATCTCGATGTAGCGGTCGCCGTCGGCGTCCGGGCTGCCGGGTGGGCCGCCGGGCACCCCGGGGCCGTGGTCGTAGAAGATCTCGGAACATGGCCCGCACGGGCCGGTGTCGGCCATCATCCAGAAGTTGTCGCTCTGGTACTTGCCGCCCTTGTTGTCACCGATGCGCACCACGCGCTCGGGCGGCAGGCCAATCTCCCGCGTCCAGATGTCGTAGGACTCGTCATCCTCGTGGTAGACGGTGGCCCACAGGCGCTCGGGCGGCAGCTTGAAGACCTCGGTCAGCAGCTCCCACGACCACTTCAGGCTCTCGCGCTTGAAGTAGTCGCCAAACGACCAGTTGCCCAGCATCTCGAAGAACGTATGGTGGCGCGCGGTGTAGCCGACGTTTTCCAGGTCGTTGTGCTTGCCGCCGGCGCGCAGGCAGGCCTGGACGGAGGCCGCCCGCACGTAAGGCCGCTTGTCGGTGCCGAGAAAAACGTCCTTGAACTGCACCATGCCCGAGTTGGTGAACATCAACGTCGGGTCGTTGCCCGGGATCAGCGGGCTGGACGGCACCACGGTGTGGCCGCGCTGGGCAAAGAAGTCCAGGAACGTGCGCCGGATGTCGGCGACAGAAAAGAACGGTCGGTCGGCGGCTGGGCTCATGGCTTCAAGGCTGGTATTGGGCTGACAAAAGATCTCATTTTACGGGTGGGGTCGGCGCGCTATGCTTCGGGCTTCATCATGCGAGTCAACCTGATTTACGCCCGCGCGGCCAATGGGGTCATCGGCTGCAGCCGCAACGGCCAACCGGCGCTGCCTTGGCACCTGCCGCAGGATCTGGCGCACTTTCGCCGCCTGACGCAGGGCTGCCCGGTCATCATGGGGCGCACGACGTGGGAGTCGCTGCCCCCCCGCTTTCGGCCGCTGCCGGGGCGCATCAACCTGGTGCTGACGCGCGATGAGCAGCGCGCCGCAGCCGTGCGGGCCGCCGGCGCCATCCCCGTCGCCAGCCTGCAGGCGGCACTGGACCACTGCCGCACCCTGCGCGACCCCGGCGGTCAGCTGCCCGCCGAGGTCTGGGTGATCGGCGGCGCCCAGGTCTACGCCCAGGCCGCGCCGCTGGCGCAACGCGCCGTGGTGACCGAAATCGGACGCGATTTCGACGGCGACGCGCATGCCCCGGTGCTGGGGCCGGACTGGCGCGAAACCGCCCGCGAACCCCACCTCAGCGACGACGGGCTGCCCTACGCCTTCGTCACCTACGAGCGCACCTGATCTGCTGGGCTGGGCTGCCGACCGCTACGGGGTGGCCTCGCCGCCGAGCGCCGACCTCACGTCTTGGGCGGCGGGCGCAGGTAGCGCTCATCGGACCAGGTCGCCAGCCACTGCGGCGCAAAGGCCACAAACACCGCGGCGAACATCCCGGTCAGAAAAGCGTCGCCCCAAGCCATCAGCCAGCGCGCCACCAGCGCTTCGTGCACGGTCACGCCCTCCATCAGGTGGTGGATCCCCTCGTACAGGGCACCGGAAGCAAACAGCGCCACCGCCGTCCCGAAAAAACCGCGCCCCAGCGTATAGATGAACACGTTGGGCGGCAGCCAGCGCCGCAGCGCCCAGCCGATGACCAGGGCCAGCGTGGCCGGCACCAGCCCCACCCACACCCACTGCGACAGCACCGCCTCCCAGCCGGCGTGGCCAAGCCACCACACCACCAGCGCCACCAGCAGCAACACCGGCACGGCCAGCGGCCAGCCCAGCATCAGCACCAGCAGGCTGGCGCCGGAAAGCTGCACCGCCATGCCCGAGGGCAGCTTTTGCGGCAGCAGCCAAAACCACGGCAGCACAGCCAAGGCCGCCAGAGTCGGCGACAACAGGGGCCCGCGCAGCAGCCGCCAGGGCCGCACCGCCAAGGCCGCGGCCAGCGCCAGCACGGTCAGCGCAAGCTCCAGCACCATCACGGCATCATCGTACGCGGCACCATGACGCCATCGCTTGCGTTGGATCAATCCCCCCAGCGCGCGCCAGCAGTCCAGAGCCGCCTGACCCGACCCGCCTGATGCGCTCAGCGCCCCGGCAGGCCCGGCAAGCCCTTCAGCGCGCCCAGCCGCTTCATCATTTTCATCAAGCCGCCGCCCTGCATCTTTTTCATCATCGCCTGCATCTGCTCAAACTCCTTGAGCAGACGGTTGACGTCCTGCACCTGCACGCCGGCCCCGGCGGCGATGCGGCGCTTGCGGCTGGCCTTGATGATCTCCGGGTGACGCCGTTCCTCGGGCGTCATCGCGCAGATGATGCCCTCCTTGCGGCGGATGTCCTTCTCGGCGCGGCTGAGGTCGGCCTCGCCGGCCTTGGCCGCCAGCTGCGTGGGCAGCTTGTCCAGCAGGCTGGACAGCCCCCCCATCTTCTTCATCTGGCGGATCTGCTCCAGAAAATCCTCCAGGTC
>JANWZF010000353.1 GCA_025054905.1 Tepidimonas sp. | reverse complement strand
GCTTCCACCGGTTCGTCGCGCAGCAGCTCGGTGACCCCGGCGCTGAAGGTGATCAGCACGTTGTCCTCGCCATGCAAAAACAGATGCGCGCTCAGGTCGCGCTGCAGCCGTTGCACGACGCCGGCGGCTTCTTCCGGGGTGGTGTCGGGCAGCACGATGATGAATTCTTCGCCCCCATAGCGGCCGATCGTGTCCTGCGGCCGCAGGCTGCGGCGCGCCACATCGGCCAGGTGTTTGAGCGCCGCATCGCCCGCCAGGTGACCCAGCGTGTCGTTGAGGCGTTTGAAGTCGTCCACGTCCAGCAGCGCGATGCACACGCGCGTGCCGGTACGCTCGGCGCGCCGGGCCTCGCGGTCCAGCGCGCTGGCCAGACCCTTGCGGTTGAGCACCCCCGTCAGCAGGTCGTGCGTGACCAGCTCGGCCATCTGGTCCAGCTCGTGGCGCAGGCGCTGGACCTCGGCTTCGGCCCGCTCAGCGCGGTCGCGCAGGTCGGTCAGCTCATCGGCAACGCGTTGGGTATCGGCGGCCAAGGCGCGCGCGGTCTGGATGGCTTCTTGCACCACCGGGGCCATGTCAGCCAGGCTCGTGGCACGCTCCAGCGCCTGCGCGCAGGCTTCGAACTTGGCGTGGTACTGGCCGGTGCTGACCGTGGTTTGCGCCAGCCGCTCCAGAAAGGTGGCCAGCGTCTGGCGCATCAGCTCCTGCGCTCGCACGGTCTGCTCACGCGCTTCGGCCTGCTTGAGGATGACATCCTTCAGGCGCGCCTGCAGATCCTCCAGCCGACGTTGCGACAGCGGCGGCTGAGCGGCCTGCACCAGAGCCTGCATCTGCTGGCGCAGCCAGGGGTTGTCGGGGCTGATGGCGTCGATGTGTTCGAACACCTGCCGCAGCAGCCCGAGCAGCGCCTCGCGCACGCCCAGCTGTTCGTCGACCCCAAACGACAGCCGGTAGGCGTAGTCGGCCAGCATGCGTTTGAGCGTGGGGGCGTGGTGTTGCGGCAACCTCAGATAGTGCGCCAGTTCCTCACCCATGTCGCGCAGGCGCGCATCGTCGGCGGCCAGCAGCGGCTGCGCGGTCTCGATCAGCCGCGCGGCCTGCTCGGCGATGTCGGGGGCGATCGGTGGGGCATCGCTGGGGGCCGCAGCGCTGGACAGGGGCGCGGCTGGTTCGGCTGCTGCCACGGCGGGGGCGACCGGCGCGGGGGCGTTGCCCAAATGCTGCACGAGCAGCTTTTCCAGATCCTCCCAGCTGTGGCGCGCCACCGCTTTGTTGAACAGCGCTTTGAAGCGCGTCTGGGCGGGCGTGCGCTCCGGCAGGGCCTGGGCGATCTGGCGCAACTGCAACAGTGGAAACGGCTGCAGCGGGCGTGTGCCGGCGACTTCGTGGTAGGCGCTCTGGAAATTTTCCGGGGTGGGCGGCAAACGGCGCGCCGCCAGCAGCTTGACGGCTTCGCGTGCGATTTCCTGCGGGGTGGTGCTCATGCCAGTGTGGCGTGCGGGCGGCCCATGGCCGCAAGTATAGGCTGGCCCGCCCCCGGCACCACGGGCGTTGGGCCCCGCCGCCAGCATCCGTTGGCCGCTCAGCCCACCCCTCAGCGCGGCTGCATGCGGATGGCGCCGTCCAGGCGAATCACCTCGCCGTTGAGCATCTCGTTTTCCAGGATGTGCTTGACCAGCTTGGCGTAGTCGTCCGGGCGGCCCAGACGGGAGGGAAACGGCACCATCGCCGCCAGCGCGTCCTGCACTTCCTTGGGCATGCCAAACAGCATCGGGGTGCCGAAGATGCCCGGCGCGATCGTCATGTTGCGGATCCCGAGCTTGGCCAGGTCACGCGCGATCGGCAGCGTCATGCCCACCACGCCACCCTTGGAGGCCGCGTAGGCGGCTTGCCCGATCTGGCCTTCAAACGCCGCCACCGAGGCGGTGGAGATGATCACACCACGCTCGCCGGTGGGCTCGGGTTCGTTGACGCTCATCGCGGTGGCGGCCAGCCGAATCATGTTGAAGGTGCCCACCAGGTTGACCTGGATGACCCGGTTGAACAACGCCAGGCTGTGCGGCCCGCTTTTGCCGACGGTCTTTTCGGCCGGGGCGATGCCCGCGCAGTTGATCAGGCCGACGAGTTTGCCCAGCTCCAGCGCCTGATCGACCGCGTTTTGGGCGTCGGCTTCCTGGCTGACGTCGCCATGCACGTAGGTAGCCCCCAGCTCGCGCGCCAGGGCCTGCCCGCGTTCGTCCTGCAGGTCGACGATGACCACGCGCCCGCCGTGGGCGGCCAACATGCGCACCGTGCCTTCGCCCAGGCCCGAAGCGCCTCCGGTGACGATAAAAACCTTGCCTGCGATGTCCATGCGTGTCCTCCTGCGCGGCGCGCGGTGATTGACGTTGACGTTAACGTCAATCATAGTCGCAAAAAAAGCGCCCGCCACGGTGGCGGGCGCCAAGCACCCAGGTGGTGCACTCTGCCAGGAGAAAACGCAGGACGGGCCGCGCGCAGGCGGCCCGCGGTGTGAGGTCACTGAAAGCCCGCGCGGTCCAACATCTGCTGCACCTTGGGCAGGTTTTGGGCCACCACGGTCAGCGGCAGCGTGTCCGCCTTGAAGCGGTCGGCCCCCATGGCCTTCAGCGCCGGGTTGTCCACGCGCACGCCGCGCGCGGCCGGAAATTCGTTGTTGCCGTTGGCAAAATATTCCTGCGCCTGCGGGCTGGCCAGAAATTCGAGAAAGGCGATCGCGCCCTCGACGTTGCGGGCATGGCGTGCCACGGCACCGCCGGCGATGTTGATGTGGGTGCCGGTGCTGGCCTGGTTGGGGAACACGACGCGCACGCGCTCCACCACGCGCCGGTCTTCGGGCTTGTCGGATTTCAGGAGGCGCGCCAGATAGTAGCTGTTGGTCAACGCCACCCCGCACTCGCCACTGGCCACGGCGCGGATCTGGTCGGTGTCGCCGCCTTTGGGCGGGCGCGCCATGTTGGCCACCATGCCGTTGAGCCATTGCTGGCCCTTGGCTTCGCCGAGGCGCTCGATCACGCTGGCAAACAGCGACAGGTTGTAGGGGTGCGAGCCACTGCGGGTGCACAGCAGCCCTTTCAGTTTGGGATCGCCCAGCTGCTCGTAGGTGGCCACGTCCTCGGCCTTGACGCGCAGGGGGTCGTACACGATGACCCGTGCCCGCGTTGAGAAGCCCGTCCAGCTCACGCCCTCGGGGGTCGCCGCCGCGCGCAGCTCAGGGGGGATGGCCGCATCGAGCTTGGCCGACTTGATCGGTCGAAACAGCCCTTGCTGCTCGGCCACCGCCAGCCGGGCGGCGTCGACCAGCAGGATGACATCGGCGGGCGACGAGGCCCCTTCGGCGCGCAGGCGCGCCAGGATGCCGGCGTCGTCGCTGTCGACGCGCTGGATGCGAATGCCGGTGGCCTGGGTGAAGGCAGCATAGAGTTGTTCGTCGCCGGGATAATGGCGGGCTGAGTACACGTTGATGACCTTGTCCTGGGCCAGCGCCGGGGTCAGCGGTGCGCTGACGGCCAGCGCAGCCAGCAGGCCACAAGCCAGACGACGGGTGAGTGAAGCACGGGTGATCGGCATCGG
>JANWZF010000231.1 GCA_025054905.1 Tepidimonas sp. | reverse complement strand
CCGGCTGGCGCGCTTGCGCTCGTGCTCTTTCAGGTAGCGCTTGCGCAGGCGGATGCTCTTGGGGGTGATTTCCACCAGTTCATCGTCCTCGATGAACTCCACCGCATACTCCAGCGTCAGCTCGATCGGCGGCGTCAGCCGGATGGCCTCGTCCTTGCCCGCGGCGCGGAAATTGGTCAGTTGCTTGGTGCGCACCGGGTTGACCACCAGATCGTTGTCGCGGCTGTGGATGCCGATGATCATGCCCTCGTACACCGGGTCGCCGGGCTTGACGAACATGCGTCCACGGTCATCGAGTTTGCCCAGCGCATACGTCACGATTTCGCCGTCGTCCTGGCTGATCAGCACGCCGTTCTTGCGCTGCGCAATCTCGCCTTTGTAGGGTTCGTAGCCGTCGAAGATGTTGGACATCAGGCCCGTGCCGCGCGTCAGGTTCAAAAACTCGGTCTGAAACCCAATCAACCCGCGCGCAGGGATGCGGTACTCCAGCCGCACGCGGCCCCGCCCGTCAGGCTCCATGTTGACGAGCTCGCCGCGGCGCTCCCCCAGCGCCTGCATCACCGCGCCCTGATGCGGCTCTTCGATGTCCACCGTCAGCAGCTCGATCGGCTCGCAGCGCACGCCGTCGATGTCCTGAAACACCACGCGCGGCTTGGACACCGCCAGCTCATAGCCCTCGCGGCGCATGTTCTCCAGCAGGATGGTCAGGTGCAGCTCACCGCGACCGCTGACTTCAAACACCCCGTCCTCGCCGGTTTCGCGCACCCGCAGCGCCACGTTGCTCTGCAGCTCGCGCTGCAGGCGATCCCAGATCTGGCGGCTGGTGACGAACTTGCCCTCGCGGCCGGCCAGCGGCGAGGTATTGACGCAGAAGTTCATCGTCAGGGTTGGCTCATCGACCTTGAGCATCGGCAGCGGCTGGGGGTCGAGCGGATCGCACACCGTCACGCCGATGCCAATGTCCTCGATGCCGTTGATCAGCACGATGTCGCCCGGGCCCGCGCTGTCGGCCAGCACGCGCTCCAGTCCCTGGAATTTGAGCACCTGGTTGATGCGCCCCTTGCGCCGCGGCCCCTGCGGCCCTTCGCAGACCAGCACCTCCATGCCGGGGCGCAGGGTGCCCGCGTTGATGCGGCCGATCCCGATGCGGCCGACGTAGCTGGAGTAGTCCAGCGACGAGATCTGCAGCTGCAGCGGCGCGCTGGCATCGCCCTGGTGGGCGGGCACATAGCGCAGGATCGTCTCGAACAGCGGCGCCATGTCGGTGCCCCAGGGCTGGCCTGGCTCACCCTCGGACAGCGAGGCCCAGCCGTTCAGCCCCGAGGCGTAGACCACCGGGAAGTCCAGCTGCTCCTCGGTGGCGCCGAGCTTGTCGAACAGGTCGAACGCCGCGTTGATGACGTGATCGGGCCGCGCACCGGGCTTGTCAACCTTGTTGACCACGACGATGGGCTTCAAGCCCAAGGCCAGCGCCTTCTTGGTCACAAAGCGCGTCTGCGGCATCGGCCCTTCCTGCGCATCGATCAGCAGCAGCACGCCATCGACCATCGACAGCGCGCGCTCCACCTCGCCGCCAAAATCGGCATGGCCGGGCGTGTCCACGATGTTGATGTGCGTGTCGCGCCAGCGCACGGCGCAGTTTTTGGCCAGGATGGTGATGCCGCGCTCGCGCTCCAGCTCATTGCTGTCCAGCACCCGCTCGCCGACCTGCTGATGGTCGCGAAACGTGCCACTTTGGCGCAGCAGCTGGTCCACCAGCGTCGTTTTGCCGTGGTCGACGTGGGCGATGATGGCGATGTTGCGGATCGGTCGGGTCATGGTCAGGAGGATGTTTGGGTCAGCCATTGGGCGATTTCGGCGGTCGACAGCAGCCGCACGGGGATCAGTTCGCCGCCGACGATGCGCGCGCTGCCCAGCAGCGCGCGTGGCCGTGAGCCAAAAACGGCCACCGCTTCGGCATCGGCCCAGGGGCCGCGGCGGCGCAGCCCGGTCAGAAAGCGCGCGGCCTGCGGCGGGGGCAAGGTCACCTGCGGCCAGCCCTGCAACAGCGCTTCCGGGGGTCTCAGCAACCGCAGCCGCTGCGCGGGGTCGGTCTGCTCCAACTGCGACAGCGTCACCGCCTGCGCCAGCTCGAACGGGCCGCTGGCGGTGCGGCGCAACGCCGTCAGGTGCGCACCGCAGCCCAGCGCGGCGCCCAGATCCTCGGCCAGCGTACGCACGTACGTACCTTTGCTGCAGCGCACCTGCAACTGCAGCGCGGTCGGATCGCCTGGCACCGGCTGCAGGCGCAGCTCGTGGATGGTCACGCGCCGTGGCGTGCGCGGCACCTCCACGCCAGCGCGGGCGTATTCGTACAGCGGCTTGCCGTCCTTCTTGAGCGCGCTGTACATCGGCGGCAGCTGCTCCAGCGTCCCGGTGAACCGCTGCGCCAGCGCCTCAAGGTGCGACGGACTCAGCAGCGCCGCATCCACGGCAGCGGTGGCCAGCACCTCGCCCTCGGCATCCCCGGTGCTCGTGCGCACGCCCAGCCGCAGCGTGGCTTCATAGGCCTTGTCCGCCTCCAGCTGCGCCTGGGCGAACTTTGTGGCTGCCCCCAGGCACACCGGCAGCAGCCCACTGGCCAGCGGATCCAGCGTGCCGGTGTGGCCAGCCTTGTCGGCACCCAGCAACGCCTTGACGCGCGCCACCGCCGCCTGCGCGCTCAGCGCCAGCGGTTTGTCCAGCAGCAGCACCCCATGCACGGGGCGCCGCGGCACCCGTGCCGGGGCGGTTGCGCTCATGCGCCGTCCTCGTCCTTGCCGCGCGAAGCCACCGCCTTGGCGATCAGGGCGTTCAAGTCGGCCGCGCGTTCGATCGAGCGGTCGTACACGAAGTGCAGCGTGGGCACCGTGTGGATGTGCAGCCGTTTGAAGAGCGCGTGGCGCAAAAACCCCGCGCCCTGGTTCAGCGCTTCTTCACTCTGCTGCGGATCGCCCACCAGCACGCTGAAGTACACCTTGGCGTGCGCGTAGTCGGGGGTGACCTCCACCGACTGGATGGTCACCATCCCGAGGCGCGGATCCTTGAGCTCGCGCGCAATCAGCTCGCTCAAGTCACGCTGGATCTGGTCGGCCACCTTCAGGCCACGGTGCGGTCCCTTGCGGCTGGGCATGGGCTTTCCTTTACAGCGACCGCGCCACTTCCTTGATCTCGAAGAACTCCAGCACATCGCCTTCCTTGATGTCGCTGTAGTTCTTGAGCTTGATGCCGCACTCGAAGCCTTCCTTGACCTCGCGCACATCGTCCTTGAAGCGCTTGAGCGATTCGATCTCGCCGCTGTAGACCACCACGTTGTCGCGGATCAGGCGGAAGTGCGCGTTGCGCGTCACATAGCCCTGCGTGACCATGCAGCCCGCCACGGTGCCGATCTTGGACGCCACGAACACGCTGCGGATTTCGGCCATGCCAATGACCTCCTCGCGCTTTTCCGGAGCCAGCAAGCCAGCCATCGCGGCCTTGAGGTCATCCACCGCGTCGTAAATGATGTTGTAGTAGCGGATCTCGACGTCGGCGGCTTCGGCCACCTTGCGCGCATTGGCATCGGCCCGCACGTTGAAGCCGATGATGATGGCCTTGGAGGCAATGGCCAGGTTGACATCGGACTCACTGATGCCGCCCACGCCGGCATAGACCAGCTGCACGCGCACCTCGTCGGTGGACAGCTTCAGCAACGCCGCCGACAGCGCCTCCTGCGAGCCCTGCACGTCGGCCTTGATGATGATCGGCAGCGTCTTGACCTCGCCGGCGGTCATCTCGGCGAACATGTTTTCGAGCTTGGCGGCCTGCTGCTTGGCCAGCTTGGTGCTGCGGTACTTGCCGGCGCGATAGGTGGCGATCTCGCGCGCGCGGCGCTCATCGGCCATCACCATGAACTCGTCACCGGCCTGCGGCACTTCGGCCAGACCCTGGATTTCGACAGGAATCGACGGCCCGGCCTCTTTGACCTGGCGTCCGTTCTCATCCAGCATGGCGCGCACGCGGCCGTAGGTCTGCCCGGCCAGCACCACATCGCCGACGCGCAGCGTGCCGGACTGCACCAGCGCGGTGGCCACCGGGCCGCGACCTTTGTCCAGCCGTGCCTCGATCACCAGACCCTTGGCCTTGGCATCCACCGGGGCCTTCAGCTCCAGGATCTCGGCCTGCAACAGCACGTTTTCCAGCAGCTCGTCGATGCCCTGGCCCGTCTTGGACGACACGCCGATGAAGGGCGAGTCGCCGCCGTACTCCTCCGGCACCACTTCCTCGGCCACCAGCTCCTGCTTGACCTTCTCCGGGTTCGCATCGGGCTTGTCGATCTTGGTCAGCGCCACCACGATCGGCACCCCGGCGGCCTTGGCGTGCTTGATCGCCTCGCGCGTCTGCGGCATGACGCCATCGTCGGCCGCCACCACCAGAATGACGATGTCGGTGGCCTGCGCCCCACGCGCCCGCATGGCGGTGAAGGCCTCGTGCCCCGGCGTGTCCAGGAAGGTGATGACGCCCCGCGGCGTCTCCACATGGTAGGCACCGATGTGCTGGGTGATGCCGCCGGCCTCGCCCGCCGCCACCTTGGAGCGGCGGATGTAGTCCAGCAGCGAGGTCTTGCCGTGGTCCACGTGGCCCATGACAGTCACCACCGGCGGGCGCGGCTTGGGCTCGCCCTGGTACAGGCCAGCCTCTTCTTCCGAGAACGCCTCCGGATCGTCCAGTGCCGCGGCCACGGCCTTGTGGCCGAGCTCCTCGACGACGATCATCGCGGTGTCCTGGTCCAGCGACTGGTTGATCGTCACCATCTGGCCCAGTTTCATCAGCACCTTGATGACCTCGGAAGCCTTGACCGCCATCTTGTGCGCGAGATCCGCCACGGTGATGGTTTCCGGCACGTGCACTTCCAGCACGCGCTGCTCGGCCACCGGCGCACTGGCGCCACCGCGTTCGTCGCGGCCGCCCTTGCCAGGCTTGCCCTTGGGTCCGGCACGCCAGGCGTTGCCGCTGCTGCGTGCGGCCACCGCCTCCTGACGCGCCTTGGCTTCTTTCTTCTTGCCAGCCTCGTCTTTCCAGGACGACGACAGCGCCTCGGACTTGATCTCTTTCTTGGCCGGCGCAGGAGCCGGGGTCGCACCGCGCGGCGGCGTACTGGCGGGCTTGTGCAGCGTCCCTTTGAGGCCCGGCTTGGCCGCCTCGGCACCGGGGGCCGGCTTGGGTTCTTCGGGCTTTTTGGCCACCAGCACCTTGCGCGGCTGCGCCATCATCGCGCGGATCGCCTCAGCCTCGGCCAGGGCCTTGCGGCGGCGCTCCTCGAGCTCACGCGCCCGCGCCTCTTCGGCCGCGCGCTCGGCGGCCAGCCGCGCTTGCTCGGCAGCCTGCTGCGCGGCCTGCTGGGCCGCCGCATCATCGGCCGCTGGCGCGGGTGCCGGCGTGGCCTCGGCCGGTGGGGCCGCCTCCACCTCGGGCGCCGGCGCCGCCGCTGCTGCCGTCCGCGCCGCCTCACGCTCGGCGCGGGCGCGCTCGGCGGCCTCGCGCGCCAACCGCGCCTCCTCGGCCGCGCGCGCTTCGGCCTCTTCGCGCTCGCGGCGGCGGCGGGCCAGCTCCTCTTCTTCCTGTCGCAACCGTTCGGCCTGCAGGCGCGCCTCTTCCTCGCGGCGGGCGAGTTCGGCTGCGCGCTGCGCCTCCTCGGCTTCGGCA
>JANWZF010000137.1 GCA_025054905.1 Tepidimonas sp. | reverse complement strand
GAACTGCTGCCAGACTGGAAGGAGCGCGGCGCCCCACTGCTGCAGCCGGTCACCGCCGACGAGGTTTTGTTCCTCGATGCCCAGCGCGCGCTGCGCACGCCGCAGTGGGCCATCCCCGAATGCTTCCACAACGAAGGCAACTACGTCATCAGCCTGGGGGCCGTGACCAAGTGGCTGGCCGAGCAGGCCGAGGCCCTGGGCGTGGAGATCTTCCCTGGCTTCACCGCCGCCGAAGTCCTCTACGACGAGCACGGGCGCGTGGTCGGGGTGGCCACCGGCCACATGGGCCTGGGCAAGGACGGCCAGCCCACCGAAGCCTTCCAGCTCGGCATGGAACTGCGTGCCAAGTACACCGTCTTGGCCGAAGGCGCGCGCGGCCACCTGGGCAAGGAGCTGATTGCGCGCTTCAAGCTCGACGAGGGCAAAGACCCGCAAACCTACGGCATCGGCATCAAGGAGCTGTGGGAAATCCCGCCCGAGAAGGCCAAGCCCGGCCTGGTGGTGCACACGGCCGGCTGGCCCCTGGACGAGCACACCTACGGCGGCGGCTTCCTTTACCACATGGAAGGCAACAAGGTCACGCTCGGTTTTGTGGTCGGGCTGGACTACCAGAACCCCTGGCTGAGCCCCTTCGAAGAAATGCAGCGCTGGAAGACGCACCCGGCGATCCGCGTGCACCTGGAGGGGGGCAAGCGCATCGGCTACGGCGCGCGCGCCATCACCGCCGGCGGGCTGCTGAGCCTGCCCAAGACGGTCTTCCCCGGCGGGGCGCTGGTGGGCTGCGACGCCGGCTACCTCAACGCGGCGCGCATCAAGGGCAGCCACGCCGCCATCAAGAGCGGCATGCTGTGCGCCGAAGCCGCATTCGAGGCGCTGCAGGTCGGCCGTCAGCACGATGAGCTGACGGCCTACCCCGCCGCGTTCGAGCAGAGCTGGCTGTATCAGGAGCTGCACCGCGCGCGCAACTTCAAGTCGTGGTTCAAGAAAGGCAACACCATCGGGGCGCTGATGACTGGCATCGAGCACTGGCTGCTGCCCAAGCTCGGCATCCAAAGCCCGCCCTGGACGGTGCGCCGCCGCACCCCGGACCATGCCCGC
This sequence comes from Tepidimonas sp., assembly GCA_025054905.1. Taxonomy (GTDB): domain Bacteria; phylum Pseudomonadota; class Gammaproteobacteria; order Burkholderiales; family Burkholderiaceae_C; genus Tepidimonas. The sequence goes on along the minus strand of JANWZF010000137.1, from coordinate 1,960 downwards.
CTGCACGCCGCCAGCCAGGTCGAACCGATCCGCTACCCCAAGCCCGACGGCGTGCTGACCTTCGACCGGCTCTCCAGCGTCTTCCTCTCCAACACCAACCACGAGGAAAACCAGCCTGCCCACCTGACGCTGAAGGACGCGTCGGTGCCGGTGGCCGTCAACCTCGCGTTGTATGGGGGGCCGGAAAGCCGCTACTGTCCTGCCGGCGTGTACGAGTTCGTGGAGCAGGACGACGGCCCCCGGCTCGTCATCAACGCCCAGAACTGCGTGCACTGCAAGACCTGCGACATCAAGGACCCGACGCAAAACATCGTCTGGGTCACGCCCGAAGGTGGCGGCGGACCCAACTACGCCGGGATGTGACGGCTGCGGCACCAAGCCGCTACAATGCGGGGCCATCAGGAGAGCGCCGCCGCAGCCGCGTCGAGTCGGGTGCCCGGGCGGCCGCCGAAGGCGCAGGCCCGCGGGCCAAACGCTCAGGCAAAAGGACTGATACCCCGGCTAGGCCTGCCCAAGGTCGAGCCGGGTTCCTGCTGGAGAGAGGCGTGTGTGTGCCGGGCGGTGCGCCCACGTCCACCGAAGGAGCAAACCCGCACGCCACCGGCTCGTCGCAGGCGGTGGTGCGTCGAGTGAATCTCTCAGGTAAAGCGGACAGCAGGCGTGTGCTCCGGCCCCATGGGGGCCGGCCCGACCCCGGTTGCCCGAAAGGCCTGCCATGTCCGCCGCCGCTGCCGACCTGTTGACCACTGCGCTGCACGCCCTGCACGAAGAGCTGGGCGCCCGCTTCGTGCCCTTTGCCGGCTATGCGATGCCGGTGCAATACCCCGAAGGTCTGCTGCGCGAACACCAGCACGTCCGCCAGGCCGCTGGGCTGTTCGACGTCTCACACATGGGGCAAATCGTGGTCAGCGGCGCGCAGGCTGCGGCGGCACTGGAAACCGTGCTGCCGATCGATGTGCTGGGCCTGGGGCTGCATCGCCAGCGCTACGGCCTGCTGCTGGCCGACGATGGCGGCATCCTCGACGATCTGATGCTCGTTCGCCGCGACCACGACTACCTGCTGGTGGTCAACGGGGCCTGCAAGCACGCCGACCTGGCCCACCTGCAAGCCCGCATCGGCGCGCACTGCACGCTGACCCCTCAGTTCGAACGCGCCTTGCTGGCGCTGCAAGGCCCACTGGCGGCCCAAGCCCTGCAGCAGCTGCTGCCGCAGGCGCAGGAACTGGTATTCATGACCGGGTTGACCGCGCTTTGGCACGGGGTGGAGGTGTATCTGACACGCAGCGGCTACACCGGCGAAGACGGCTTCGAAATGTCGCTGCCGGCCGAAGCCGCACCCGAGTTCGCGCGTGCGCTGCTGGCGCAACCCGAAGTCAAGCCAATCGGCCTGGGTGCCCGCAACTCGCTGCGGCTGGAAGCCGGCCTGTGTCTTTACGGCAACGACATCGACCGCAGCACGACCCCGGTGGAAGCCAACCTCGCCTGGGCCATCCCCAAGGTGCGCCGCAGCGGCGGTGCGCGCGCAGGCGGCTTTGCCGGGGCAGCGCGCGTGCTGGGGCAGCTGCAGGGCACGCAGCCGGTGACACGTCTGCGCGTCGGTCTCCAAGCCCTGCAACGCGTTCCGGTGCGTGAGCCGGCACCGCTGCATCGGCCGGATGACCCCCATCCCATCGGTCAGGTCACCAGCGGCTTGCTGTCGCCCAGCCTGGACGTGCCGATCGCCATGGGCTACGTGCCCCCCGCCTGCGCCGCCCCCGGCACCCGGCTGCACGCCCTGGTGCGCGGCAAGCCGGTGCCGATGGAGGTGGTGCCGCTGCCTTTCGTGCCCCCACGCTACCACCGCGGCTGAACCTGCAGCCGCGATCCGCCCCCCTCTGTTATCCCTCTGCTGAGCAGGAGCCCGCCATGACCATCCGCTACACCCCCGAGCACGAATGGGTCCGCCTCGACGGCGACCTGG
>JANWZF010000131.1 GCA_025054905.1 Tepidimonas sp. | reverse complement strand
TGGCCCCCACATCGATTTGGCCGTCGTAGAGGCGCCAGCCATTTTTGCCGGCATTTTTGGCGTGGTACATCGCCAGGTCGGCTGCGGCCACCAATTCGGGCAAGCTGGTGGCATGGTCAGGGAACACCGCAATGCCCAGGCTGGCGGTGATGCGAAGCGAGCGCCCATCGAAGGTAAACGGCAGACGCGCCACCGCCCGCACGACACGTTCGGCCAGGTTTTCCACATCCTCGACGCGCTCCACGTCGGGCACCAGCAGGGCAAATTCATCGCCCCCCAGGCGTGCCAGCACCTCGTTGCGCCGCACCACGGTGGACAGCTCGTTGGCCACCCGCACCAGCAGCGCATCGCCAGCACGATGGCCAAAATGGTCGTTGAGGTGCTTGAACTCGTCCAGATCGAACAGCATCAGCGCGCAGCGCGACTGACGGCGGCTGGCGTCGAGCAAGGCGCGCTCCAGCATTTCCTCGAAGCGACGACGGTTGTACAGGCCCGTCAGACCATCGCGCTCGGCGAGGTAGATCAACTGCTCGGCATTGCGCCGCTCCTGGGTCACGTCCTCGTACAGCCACAGCCGGCCGATCAGGCGCGCATCGGTATCACGCACCGGGCGGCACGCCTGCACGATGATGCGCCCATCGTTCATCACCAGCTCGGTGGAGTCCGAAATCTCCTGCGTGCCGGGCACATGCAGCACCAGACGCGAAAAATGATCCGGCTGCGCCAGCCGTCCGCCCGCGTGGGCCAGCAGGTCATTGGCCAAACGGCCGACGATGACCGTTTCGGGATCGATCAACCACATGCGCCGCAGCGCCTCATTGGCATAGAGCACCCGATCGCGGCGATCAACCAGCAGCACGCCCGTGCCCATCGCTTCAATCAGCGCCACCATGCGGGCCCGTTCCTGATGCACCTCCTCCAGCGCTTCAGCCGTCTGCTGCTGGGCGTGCTCCAGGGCCACCACGCGGGCCTCGATCTCCTGCGCCATCTGGTTGAAGGCGTGGCCCAGGCGATCCAGCTCATCGCCCGGGGTGCGCGCCGGTGCGCGCGCATGCCAGTCGCCCCGCGCCAGGCCATCGGCCACCTGCGCCAGTTTCCCGATGCGGTGGGTCAGGCCCAGAGCCAGCCAGACGGTCAGCCCCGCTGCCAACGCCGCTGCGGCCAGCGCCCACAGCGCCATCGAGCGCCCCACTTCGGCCACCGCGGCCGTCGCCGAGGCCACATCCAGCCCCAGCCGTGCCTGCGCCCCGCTGATGCGCACGACAAACTCGCGCACATCCGCCCCAGCCGCAGCCTCCGGCCCCACCCGCACCAGCTCACGCCCGGCGGCGTCGGTGACCACCAGGTAGCGGACCTCGGCCACCGAAACCAGCTCGCGGGCAATCTCGGCCAGCGTCACATAATCGCGCTCGATGATCGGACCAGTCAACGCGGCGGCCAGCTCCACCTCCAGCGTCTGCGCCCGGCGCTGCAGCTGCGATTCGGTCCAGTGCCCGATGCTGCGCTGCGTCATCCACACCAGCCCGGCAAAAACCAGCACGTGCAGCAACAGCACCACCAGCACCAGCTGCCCGCGCAGCGAGCGAACAAATGGATTCATAGGGTGTCGAGCAGCCGCTTGACATCGGCCACGAAAGGATCCAGCGCGGCCAGGTCGGCCGCCGTGATGGGCCGCAGTCCATCGTGACCGAGCCGCCTGAACAGTTCCTGGCCCTCCGGCGTTTCGTTGCCAAAACGCAACATTTGACGCTGCAACCGCTCGATCGTCGGGGCTCCGAGCCGGCGATGCGCCATGTACAGCAGCGGCGGGGTGGGCGGCACGCGCGCCAGCACCCGCACCCGTTCGGGCCAATCACCCCCGATCTGCTTGAGGGCGGTCACCGAAACGACGGCTGCGGCCGACTCGCCATGGACCAGTGCGGCCAGCGAATTGGCGTGGGTCCCCATCGCGCGCACCGTGACCGCCGGGCCCGGCGGCAGGCCTGCTTCGGCCAGGTAGCGGCGCGCCGCCAGCGTCAAGGTGGCCATCGGGTCGGAGGTGGTGACGACCTTGCCGCGCAGCTCCCGCACCTCGCGCAACGGCGAGTCCCTCAGCACCACCAGCAAGGGCTCCAGGTCGGTCAGGGGCCGCGCCAGCGGCAGGTAGCCCTGCTCCCGCTCCGCAATGCGCCCCAGGGCGGGACTGGTGGCCAACACATCGTAGTCACCCGCCGCACAACGGGCGTGGTAGGCCACGTACGAGGACGCGGTTTCCAGACCAACCGGCTGGCCCAGCTCCCGCTCGAAAAACTGGCGCAGCGGCTCGTAGAGTTCCGCCAGGCGCCGCGCCGTCAGGTACGGGACGATGCCCAGCAGCAACGGCCGCGGCTGCGAGCCCGCCGGCCTGCCGATGGCCAGCATCGCCAGCGACGCGAGCAGACGCCGTCGCTGGCCGCACCAGTCCCCGAACCGACCGATTGCCCTGGACCCTGCAAACACCGCTACACCTCCGGTTCCTCGCCCGCGCCATCATACCCGCTTGGGCATCCGGACCGGTCAGGGCTGGCATCAACCGGTCTCGTCCAACAGCCGTTTGACGTCGCTGGCCAGAGCCTGGGCACCGCTGCCGTAGCGGTGGTACAGACGCAAGCGGCCCTGCGTGTCGTAGATGTAGCTGCCCGCAGAGTGGTCCATCGTGTAGCTGCTGGGCGTGGCGCCTTCGACCTTTTTGTAGTAGACCTTGAACGCCTTGGCCAGCGCGGGCAGCTCCTCGGGGCTTGCGCGCAGCGCCACAAACGTGGGGTCGAAGCTGGCCATGTAGGCCCGCATAACCTCTGGCGTATCCCGCTCGGGGTCGACGCTGATGAAAATCCCCTGCAGGCGCGCGCCATCGGCCCCCAGCAGCCGCTTGGCCTCGGCCAGCTCGCCCAGCGAGGTCGGGCACACGTCCGGGCACTGGGTGTAGCCGAAAAACACCACCACCACCTTGCCACGGAAATCCGCCAGCGTGCGCCGCTGACCGTTTTGGTCAGGCAGGTCAAACCCCTGCGCATAG
>JANWZF010000245.1 GCA_025054905.1 Tepidimonas sp. | reverse complement strand
CGCAGCGATGCACGAGGAGGGGGTATGAGCGATCTGTTGCGCCTGCCACCACGCGAGCCTTTGCAGCAGACATGGGCCGATGCCGCCAATCCGTTGGGGCTGCAGGGCGTGGAGTTCGTCGAGTACGCCACCGACCAGCCGCACGCGCTGGCCGACGTGCTGCAGCGTATGGGTTTTGCACCGGTGGCACGGCATCGTTCGCGCGAGGTGATGCTGTACCGACAGGGAGGGCTGAACGTGGTCGTCAATGCCCATCCCGATGAGGCCCGTCGGGCGCAACTGGGGGCCGCCGGGCGCCCGGTGATCAGCGCGCTGGCCTTGCGGGTGCGCGATGCGCGTGCCGCATTCGAAGCGGCCTGCGAAGCCGGGGGCTGGCCCGTGCCACCCCACGCGCAGGTCATGGAGCTCAACATTCCGGCCATCCACGGCGTAGGGGGCAGTCGCATCTATTTCGTCGATCGCTGGCGCGAGTTTTCGATTTACGATGTCGACTTCATCACCTTGCCGCAGGCTGTTGCCCAGCCTCCGGTTTGGGTTCCTGGTCTGCGCTTTTTCGGACTCGTGCAGTACGTGGGCAGTGGGCGCAGTCACGACTGGATCGAGTTTTACCGCGATCTGCTGGGGGCGCAGTTGATTCCCGACGAGCAGCGCTACGGCATCATGCCCAAGGGCAAGCTGCTGGCCGTGCCCGGTGATGAGCCCGCGCAGGGCTTCATGCTGCAGTTGGTGGAACCAGAGCCGTTTGAGCCCGATGGCCAAGAGCGGCTGCAGCGCATCGGCCTGGGAGTGCCCGATGTGCTGGCAGCCGTGCAAGTGCTGCGCCAGCGCGGCATGGAGTTCGTCGAGACGGCCGCAGCGCATACCGAGCCGCGAGGTGCCATCACCCGCACTTATCTTGGGTCGGTGGTGTTTGAGCTGGTGCACGACGCTCGGGGGCAGTCATGACGGCCTGGTGGGGGGCGGATATGGGGCGGCCCGACGTGGGCATCGCCGCGTTTGGCATGGACACCGTCACGCTGGCTGGGCCGCTGCAGGCCAAGCTGGAGGCGATGGCCGCCGGTGGTTTTGGCCAGGTGATGCTGAAAGCGGCGGATTTGGTGAGTCATCCAGGTGGCTGGAAGGCGGCTGCGCGCGCGGTGCGCGCCAGCGGTTTGCGTCCCACCGGCTTTCAGGTGCTGCGCGATTTTGAGGGCCTGCCCCACCACCTGCACCCCTACAAGGTCGAGGTGGCGCAGGCCATGCTGGAAATGTGCGCCGAGGTGGGTGCCCCGGTGTTGCTGGTGTGCTCGTCGACGTCGACGCATGCGCTGGACGACCGCCAGCGCATGGCGCGGGATTTGCGCAAGCTGGCGATGTTGGCCGTGCCGCTGGGCATCCGCATTGCCTACGAGGCGCTGTCGTGGGGGCGCTATGTCAACGATCCCGCCGCGGCGTGGGATCTGGTGTGTCAGGCCGACTGTCCCAATCTCGGGCTTGGGCTGGATTCGTATCATTGGTTTGCTTCCCAAACCCCCCTGGATCTGCTGGACGAACTCGATCCACAACGCATCTTCTTGGTGCAGCTGTCGGATTTCATGTGGCAGGAGGTGCGCTCGTTCGAGGAGCGGTTGACCACGGCGCGGACCTTTCGTGTCTTTCCTGGGGAGGGCGTGCACAGCGAACCGCTGGCGCGCTGGGTGCTGCAGCTGCACCAGCTGGGCTACCGCGGGGATTACAGCTTCGAAGTCTTCAACGACGACTACCAGCAATTGCCGCTGGAGCGGGTGGTGGCGCGGGCGCGACGCAGTGCGACATGGTTGGCCGAAGACGTGCTGCATGGAGCTGTGGCGGCTGTACCGTGGCCCCATCATGCCCGCGTTTGATGCCATAATCGCGTCAGTCATCATCCATGCAGCCCGAAACGGGCCCCGGTCGGCGGTCAAACTGCCATGGCCGTAGGGTCCAAAGTCCCGAGGCCGCCTCACGAGGGCGCGTCATCCGAGGGGCACCGGAAGTTCTTCGTCAGAGAAAAACTGGAAGGTTCGACATCATGAAAATCTCCCAACCCGAACTCGCCTCGGCTGCCGCGGCCTCGCAGACCCCCGCCGAAGAGCTGATGGGGGCCGACATCCTCGTGCGCTGCCTGCAGGCCGAAGGCGTCGAGTACATCTGGGGTTACCCCGGCGGCGCGGTGCTCTACATCTACGACGCGCTCTACAAGCAGGACTCGATCCAGCACGTCCTGGTGCGCCATGAGCAGGCCGCCGTGCACGCCGCCGACGGCTATGCGCGCGCCACCGGCAAGGTCGGCGTGGCATTGGTCACCAGCGGTCCGGGTGTGACCAATGCCGTCACGGGTATTGCCACCGCATACATGGACTCGATCCCGATGGTGATCATCACCGGGCAGGTGCCTACGCACGCCATCGGGCAGGACGCGTTCCAGGAATGCGACACGGTGGGCATTACGCGGCCGATCGTCAAGCACAACTTCCTGGTCAAGGATGTGCGCGAGCTGGCCGTCACGATCAAGAAGGCGTTTCACATTGCACGCACGGGTCGCCCGGGGCCGGTGGTGGTCGATATCCCGAAGGACGTCTCGTTCAAGAAAACCACCTTCACCGGCTACCCCGAGTCGGTGACGATGCGTTCGTACAACCCGGTGCGCAAAGGCCACGGTGGCCAGATCCGCAAGGCCCTGCAGTTGCTGCTCAGTGCCAAGCGGCCCTACATCTACACCGGCGGTGGGGTGATTCTGGGCGATGCGGTGGCCGAGCTGCGCGAGCTGGTTGACCTGCTCCATTACCCGGTCACCAACACGCTGATGGGATTGGGGGCGTTTCCAGCCACCGACCGACGGTTTTTGGGCATGCTCGGCATGCACGGCACCTACGAGGCCAACAACGCCATGCAGCACTGCGACGTGCTGCTGGCCGTCGGCGCGCGCTTTGACGACCGGGTGATCGGCAACCCGCGCCACTTCGCGCAGGTCGAGCGCAAGATCATCCACATCGACATCGATCCATCGAGCATCTCCAAGCGTGTGAAGGTGGACGTGCCGATCGTCGGCGACGTCAAGGAAGTGTTGACCGAGCTGCTGGCCATGCTGCGCGAAGCCGGCCGCAAGCCCGACGAGCGTGCGCTGGCCGACTGGTGGGCCACGATCGAAGGCTGGCGCGCGCGCGACTGCCTGCGCTACGACCGCGACAACACCGAAGTCATCAAGCCGCAGTTCGTCATCGAGACACTGTGGAACATGACCAAGGACGACGACGTGTACATCACGTCCGATGTCGGCCAGCACCAGATGTGGGCGGCGCAGTTCTACAAATTCGACCGCCCGCGGCGCTGGATCAACTCCGGCGGCCTGGGCACGATGGGCGTGGGCATTCCGTATGCGATGGGCATCAAGATGGCCCGTCCGCAGTCGGAGGTGTTTTGCATCACCGGTGAGGGCTCGGTGCAGATGTGCATCCAGGAGCTGTCCACCTGCCTGCAGTACAACACGCCGATCAAGGTGCTGTCGCTGAACAACCGCTACCTCGGCATGGTGCGCCAGTGGCAGGAGATCGAATACTCCGGCCGCTACAGCCACTCCTACATGGATGCGCTGCCCAACTTCGTGAAGCTGGCCGAGGCGTACGGGCACGTGGGGATGCTGGTGGAGCGGCCGCAGGACGTCGAGCCGGCCCTGCGCGAGGCGCGCAAGCTCAAGGACCGCACGGTGTTCATCGACTTTCGCACCGACCCGACCGAAAACGTCTGGCCGATGGTGCAGGCAGGCAAGGGCATCACCGAGATGCTGCTGGGCAGCGAAGACCTGTGACCCCGCCGCTGCGGGCATGCCGCCACAGGTGGCTGCAGGTCCGTGTGCGAGGAATCTATTGGCCGCCAAGCCAGTCCTTTACCGGGGACCGGGGAGGGCGGTCGAAAAGAGGAATCCGAGTTCATCATGAAACACATCATCGCCGTTTTGCTGGAAAACGAGGCTGGGGCCTTGTCGCGGGTTGTCGGGCTGTTCTCGGCGCGTGGCTACAACATTGAGTCGTTGACCGTGGCGCCGACCGAAGACCCATCGCTGTCGCGCATGACGATCCAGACCACCGGCTCGGACGACGTCATCGAGCAGATCACCAAGCACCTCAACCGGCTGATCGAAGTCGTCAAGGTGGTGGACCTGACGGAGGGGGCCTACACCGAGCGCGAGCTGATGCTGGTCAAGGTGCGTGCCGTGGGCAAGGAGCGCGAGGAGATGAAGCGCATGGCCGACATTTTCCGTGGCCGCATCATCGACGTCACCGACAAGAGCTACACGATCGAGATCACGGGCGACCAGAGCAAGTGCGACGCCTTTTTGCAGGCGATCGACCGCACGGCCATCCTGGAGACCGTGCGCACCGGTGCCTGCGGCATCGGTCGCGGTGAGCGCATCCTGCGCGTCTGAAGCGGTGGCCCCGTTTTCCCCCCTTTTGTTGACCCCCCAAGGACCGAACCCATGAAAGTCTTCTACGACAAGGATTGCGACCTCAGCCTGATCAAGGGCAAGACCGTGGCCATCATCGGCTATGGCAGCCAGGGCCATGCGCATGCGCAAAACCTCCATGACAGCGGCGTCAAGGTCATCGTTGGCGTGCGCCAGGGGGGGCCTTCCTGGGCCAAGGCACAAAAAGCCGGCCTGACCGTGATGGAGGTCGCCGAGGCGGTGCGCGCGGCCGACGTGGTGATGATCCTGCTGCCCGATGAGCAGATCGCCGACGTCTACCGCACCCAGGTCGAGCCCAACATCCGTCAGGGGGCCTCGCTGGCGTTTGCCCACGGCTTCAACGTGCACTACAACCAGGTGGTGCCGCGTGACGACCTGGACGTGTGGATGGTGGCGCCGAAGGCCCCCGGCCATACCGTGCGCAGCACCTACCTGCAGGGCGGCGGCGTGCCGCATCTGGTGGCGGTGCACCAGGACCGCTCGGGCAAGGCGCGCGACCTGGCGCTGTCGTACGCGATGGCCAATGGCGGTGGCAAGGCCGGCATCATCGAGACCACGTTCAAGGAAGAGACCGAAACGGACCTGTTCGGCGAACAGGCCGTGCTGTGCGGGGGCGCGGTCGAGCTGGTCAAGGCGGGCTTTGAGACGCTGGTGGAGGCCGGCTACTCCCCCGAGATGGCCTACTTCGAGTGCCTGCACGAGCTCAAGCTGATCGTCGACCTGATGTACGAGGGCGGCATCGCCAACATGAACTATTCGATCTCCAACAACGCGGAGTTTGGCGAGTACGTCACCGGTCCGGAAGTCATCAACGAGCAGTCGCGCGCCGCGATGAAGAAGGCGCTGGAGCGCATCCAGAATGGCGACTACGCCAAGATGTTCATCCTGGAGGGACGCACCGGGTATCCGAGCATGACGGCGCGCCGGCGCAACCTCGCCGCGCACCCGATCGAGCAGGTCGGCGCCAAGCTGCGCGCGATGATGCCGTGGATTGCCAAGAACAAGCTGGTCGATCAGACGCGCAACTGAGTCGTGGCCCAGGGCGGTGAGGCCACCGGGCACACCGCCAGGCTGGGTACACTTCGGGCCAGGCTGGGCTCTCGGGCAGAGGGCTGGCCTGGTCGATTGTTTTTGGGAGCGCACGCGTTGGACACCCCGGAAATTTCCCGCAGCGGCGAGACGCCTCGTCGGCCCAAGGGCATTTACCTGCTGCCCAACCTGGTGACGCTGGCGGCGCTGTTTGGCGGCTTTTATGCCATCGTCATGGCGATGAACGGTCGCTTTGACCTGGCCACCAGCGGTATTTTCGTGGCCATGGTGCTGGACAGCCTGGACGGTCGCATCGCGCGCCTGACGCACACCCAAAGCGCCTTTGGCGAACAGATGGATTCGCTGTCGGACATGGTCTCTTTTGGAGCCGCGCCCGCGCTGGTGGCCTACGAGTGGGCACTGCGCGATCTGGGGCGCTGGGGCTGGATTGCCGCTTTCGTCTACTGCGCCTGCGCGGCGCTGCGCCTGGCGCGCTTCAACGTCAACACGCACGTGGTGGACAAGCGCTATTTCCAGGGCTTGCCGTCGCCGGCGGCCGCGGCGCTGGTGGCTGGCTTCATCTGGCTGGCCACCGACGCCGGTCACGATGGCGATGGGCTGCAATGGGTGCTGTTCGTGCTGACGCTGTACGCGGGTCTGACGATGGTGACCAACGCGCCGTTTTACAGCTTCAAGGACGTCAGCCTGAAAAAAAGCGTGCCGTTTGCCGCGCTGGTGGCCATCGCCCTGGGCATTGCGGTGATCAACATTCATCCTCCCACGGTGCTGTTTGCGCTGTTCGTGCTGTATGGCCTGTCGGGGTATGTGGTGTATGCGGTGCGCCGCGCCAAGGGCAAGCCCGTCAGTGTGCTGTCCACCTCCACCGATGAGCCCGACGAGCGCGGGCTGCACGAATGAATGATAGGCCGCCTCGATCCCATCGATAGCCGCGCGGCCTGCTGCGGCAGCGGCGGGCTTGTGCTACATTGCAACCCATGGTGTGGATGCTGCGTGCGCTGCTGCTAGGTCTGCCCGATGGCGGGCAGGTGGATTAGCGCACGCATCCCAACCACCGATGGCCCGCTCGCTCCCCGCAGCGGGCTTTTCGTTTTGTTCGCTGCGGCCCGCCGGGCTTACCCTGCAACCCGACTCGAAAGCGTACCGCCATGACCGACAAACTGATCATCTTCGACACCACGCTGCGCGATGGCGAGCAGTCCCCAGGGGCCTCGATGACCAAGGACGAAAAGTTGCGCATCGCGCGCCAGCTGGAGCGCCTGCGCGTCGATGTCATCGAGGCGGGTTTTGCCGCCAGTTCCAACGGTGATTTCGAAGCCGTCAAGGCGATCGCCGACACCATCAAGGACTCCACGGTCTGCTCGCTGGCACGCGCCAACGACCGCGACATTGCCCGGGCCGCCGAAGCACTGAAGGGTGCGCAGCGCGCGCGCATTCACACCTTCATCGCCACCAGCCCGCTGCACATGGAAAAAAAGCTGCGCATGACGCCGGATCAGGTGTACGAGCAGGCTCGCCTGGCGGTGCGCGTTGCGCGCAATCTGTGTCCCGACGTGGAATTCAGCCCCGAAGACGGCTACCGCAGCGACATCGACTTTCTCTGCCGCGTGTTGGAGGCGGTGATCGACGAGGGCGCCACGACGATCAACATCCCGGACACGGTGGGCTACGCGATTCCCGAGCTGTACGGCCAGTTCATCAAGACGCTGCGCGAGCGCATTCCGAACTCGGACAAGGCGGTCTGGAGCGTGCATTGCCACAACGACCTGGGCATGGCGGTGGCCAACTCGCTGGCCGGCGTCAAGATCGGCGGGGCCCGACAAGTTGAGTGCACGATCAATGGCCTGGGCGAGCGTGCGGGCAACTGCGCGCTGGAAGAAGTGGTCATGGCCGTCAAGACCCGGCGCGACTACTTCGGACTGGAGGTCGGCATCGATACCACGCAGATCGTGCCAGCCAGCCGGCTGGTCAGCCAGACCACCGGTTTTGTCGTGCAGCCCAACAAAGCGGTGGTGGGGGCCAACGCCTTCGCGCACGCCAGCGGCATACACCAGGACGGGGTGCTCAAGGCACGCGACACCTACGAGATCATGCGCGCCGAGGACGTGGGCTGGAGCACCAACAAGATTGTGCTGGGCAAGCTGTCGGGGCGCAACGCGTTCAAGCAGCGGCTGCAGGAGCTGGGCATCGTGATGGAGTCCGAGTCCGAACTCAACGCAGCGTTTGCCAAGTTCAAAGAGCTGGCTGACCGCAAAGCCGAAATCTTCGACGAGGACATCATCGCGTTGGTCAGCGACGAAAGCGTCACGCCCGAGAAGGAGCAGTACGGCCTGGTGTCGCTGTCGCAACACTCCGAGACCGGTGAGCGACCCCACGCGCGGGTGGTGTTCACGATCGACGGCAAGGAGTACGTCGGCGAGGCCGACGGCAACGGCCCCGTGGACGCCAGCATCAAGGCGATCGAGTCGCACGTCAAGAGTGGAGCCGAGCTGTTGCTGTACTCGGTCAACGCCATCACCAGCGGTTCGACCGAATCGCAGGGGGAGGTCACGATTCGCCTGCAGCATGGAGGACGGGTGGTCAACGGCGTGGGGGCCGATCCGGACATCGTGGTGGCTTCGGCCAAGGCCTATCTGGCTGCTTTGACCAAGCTGCACAGCAAGGTTGATCGGGTGGCGGCGCAGGGCTGAAGGCGGGCGGATTGCGCCCGGGCGGTGCTGCTGAAGTTGCGCCGCCGACTCAAAAAGAGTCGCCAAGCGCTGATGAGGATTGACTTTTTCGCCGCTGGCAGCCGTATACTGCAGGCTTCGTGACTCACCCCAGCGAAACGCCATGATGATGCGCAAGCTTGCAGCAGCCGGCCGCCACGCCCTGGCGGCCGTGCTGGTGGCGGTGCTGTCGCTGCCTTACACGGGGGATGTGCAGGCGGCACAGCGCAAGGCCAAGCCAGTGGCCAGCGTTAAAAAGACTCAGGCTATCAAGCCTAAGCCCAAGCTGTCCGCCCCCAAATCCCCCACACGTTTGGCCCGCGGCTTGTCACCTCAGGTGAAGAGAGGAGAAGCAGCTTCGGCACTGGTTCACCCCAAGACCGGCCTGACTGCTGGATCCCTGTCTGGTACGGGAACGTCTGTCTGGGAAGGCAGCCAAGAAGATGCCACTTGGCTGCATGAGGGGTTGCGCCTGCACTCCAATGCCTTGCTGGTGCTGGATGCCGATACCAACGCGGTGCTGCTGCACAAGAATGAAAATGCCGTGCTGCCGATCGCCTCGCTGACCAAGCTGATGACGGCCCTGGTGGTGGTCGACGCGGGGCTGCCGATGGATGAGGTGCTGACCATCACCGAGGACGATGTCGATCGCCTTAAGGGCAGCGGCTCGCGCCTGGCAGTAGGCACGCGGCTTACACGTGCTGAAGCCCTGCATTTGGCTCTGATGGCCAGCGAAAACCGTGCCGCTCATGCGCTGGGCCGTACTTATCCCGGCGGAATCGGCGCGTTTGTCGCTGCCATGAACAATAAGGCCTACCAGTTGGGATTGCGCCAAACCGAGTTTGTTGAGCCGACGGGTCTGTCAGCCGAAAATCGTTCCAGTCCCCGAGACCTGGCCCGGCTGGTTCAAGTCGCGTCAACACGTCCGCTGTTGCGCGAGCTCAGCGTCTCGCCCGAGTACGAACTGGCCGATGGCCGCCGGGTTGTGCACTATCGGAACACCAACAAGCTGGTGCGCGAAAGCGACTGGGACATCCTGCTGCAAAAAACGGGCTACATCCGCGAGGCGGGGCGCTGCGTGGCGATGCAGGTCCGTCTGGCCGGTCGCAACGTGATCATGGTGCTGATGAACGCGAGCCACTCCGCAGCCCGTTGGGCCGACGCCGAACAGCTGCTGCAGTGGCTGCAGCGCTCGCTGGTCGGCAGTGCCGCGGCGGCCGCACGACTGTGAGCAGTTTTAGGCGCCTGCTGCGGTGCGGGCAGGGCGGTAGCCCAGAGCGGCGCTGATCTGGGCCGCGGTGGCCTGCAACTTGGCGATCCAGCCTTCGTCGATGCGGTCGGCGGGTGCGGAGATCGACAGTCCGGCCACCAGCCGCCCCTGATCGTCGTAGATGCCGGCCGCCATGCAGCGCACGCCGGGCTCGAGCTCCTCGTTGTCGCGCGCAATGCCCAGACGACGGCACTGGGCCAGTTCCTTTTCCAGGGCCGGCAGCTGCGTGATGCTGTTGGGGGTGTTGCCCGCCAGACCGGTGCGGGTGGCGTAGGCGCGCACGCGCTGGGGATCTTCGTGCGCCAGAAACAGCTTGCCGACCGAGGTCAAATGCAGCGGCGCGCGTCCCCCGATCGCGCGCACCACCTGCATGCCCGAGCGTTCGCTGTAGGCGCGTTCAATGTAGACGATCTCGTCACCCTGACGCACCGACAGGTTGACCGGCTGCTGGATCTGACGGTGCAGCTCGCGCATCGGCCCTAGGGCCGCCTCGCGCACATCCAGGCGGGCCTTGACCAGGTTGCCCAGTTCCAGCAACCGCAGGCCCAGCCGGTACATGCCAGGCTGCGGGCGCTCGACGAAGCGACCCAGCGTCAGGTCATGCAAAATCCGGTGGGCGGTGGAGGGGTGCAGGCCGGTGGCATCGGCCAGGGTTTTCAGGGGCACCGGCTCGTCGTGCGCGGCCAGGATGTCCAGCAGGGCAAACGCTCGCTCCAGCACCTGGACGCTGGGGCGCGCTGGAGGCGGCACGGGGGTTGACGTCGATCGCGGCACAGCCCGACATTTTATCTGACGAAACAGCGCTGCGCGTGGTGGCGCGCCCGTTCTTGGTGCGACCTTGCCTAGTCGATCCGCCGCCAATGGCCGTCGAGCAGCAATTCGTGTGGGCGAAAGCGTTGCTTGTAGGCCATCTTGGGGCTGGCCTCGATCCAGTAGCCGAGGTAGACGTAAGGCAGCTGCAGTTCGCGGGCCTGGTCGATCTGCCACAGGATCGCATAGGTGCCAAGAGAACCGGGCCAGTCGGGTTCGTAAAAGGTGTACACCGCCGACAGGCCGTCGTCCAGGATGTCAATCAATGCCACCATTACCAGACGGTTGCCCTGCTGCAGCGGCGTGCGAAATTCGATCAGCCGGGAGTTGACGTGGCTTTGCAACAGAAACTGACTGTACTGCTCAATGTCGTCGTGATCCATGCCGCCGCCAGGATGGCGCAGGCGCTGGTAGCGCAGATACAGTGCGTAATGTTCCGGCGCGTAACCCAGGCGCATCGCGCGCGCCTGCAGATCGGCGTGCTGGCGCCAGACGCGCCGCTGGGTGCGGTTGGGGCGAAACTCCGCGGCGCACACCCGCAGTGCAATGCAGGCACGGCAGCCGTCGCAGTGGGGGCGGTAGGTGAACAAACCGCTGCGCCGAAAGCCGCTGGCCACCAGGCGGGCGTACGTCTCTCCCTGGATCAGGTGGCTTGGCGTGGCCACCTGCGAGCGCGCCATACGGTCGGGCAGGTAACTGCACGGGTAGGGGGCCGTGGCGTAAAACTGCACGGCGGCAAGGGGCAGGGCCTGCAAGTGAGTCACGGCGATCCAGGGCTGAACAACGGCGCTTGCGGCCAAAGTTGATCCCAGTATAGAGGGGAAAACGTCCACATGGGGCTGGGGGCCGTGATGGCCTGCGCCAGGTCGTGGACGAAGCGGGCGCGCGGCTCGGGCGCAGCGCCAAGCGAGGCCAGGTGCGCGGTCTGTTGCTGACAGTCGATCAACGCCACATCCCAGACCCGACAGGCGGCCACGAGTGCGGCCAGGGCCATCTTCGAGGCGTCGCGCCGGTGGCTGAACATCGACTCGCCGAACACGGCGCGGCCGAGGTTGACCAGGTACAGTCCGCCCACGAGTTGGCCTTCCCACCAGGTCTCGACGCTGTGCGCGTAACCGGCGCGATGCAGCTCGCAGTAGGCGTGTTGCATCGCCGGCACGATCCAGGTGCCGTGTTGTCCTGCCCGCGGCGTGTTGGCGCAGGCGGCGATCACGGCCTCGAAGGCGCTGTCGATACGGACCTGCAACCGTCCCTGCCGCAACGCCGCCCGCAACGCCTTGCGCAGCGAGTCGTGCAGGCGAAAGGCCTGCGGCCGCAGAACCATGCGGGGATCGGGGCTCCACCACAGGATCGGCCGCCCCGGTCCGTACCACGGAAAGATGCCGTGACGGTAGGCGTCCACCAGGGTGGCCACGTCCAGCGCACCTCCGGCGGCCAGCAAGCCCGGCGCCGCCGTGTCATCGCCCCAGGCCTGCTCGACCGGGGGAAACGGCGCGCCGGGGTCGAGCCACGGCAACGTGGGCTCGGGGATCATGATTGGGCCGGGATGCCTTGGGCCTTGGTTTGGGCGCGAGCGTGGTCGCACCAGGCTGCAGTGCTGCAGGTCGAGCAGCGCGGCGCGCGCGCGGTGCAGACATAGCGACCATGCAGGATCAGCCAGTGGTGCGCGTCGCGCGCAAAGCGGGCGGGGACTCGCCGCAACAACGCCTGCTCGACCTGCAGTGGGGTTTTGCCTGGTGCCAATCCTGTACGGTTGGCGACGCGGAAAATGTGGGTGTCCACGGCCATCGTCGGTTCACCGAAGGCGACGTTGAGCACGACGTTGGCCGTCTTGCGTCCAACCCCGGGCAGCGCCTGCAGATCCTCGCGCCGGCGTGGGACTTCGCCACCGTGGCGCTGCAGCAGCAGACGGCAGGTCTCGATCACATGGCGCGCCTTGCTGCGGTACAGGCCGATCGTGCGGATGTAGCTTTCCAGGCCATCCTGCCCGAGTGTCAGGATGGCCTGCGGGGTGTTGGCCACCGCGAAAAGACGCCGGGTGGCCTGGTTGACGCTGCGGTCGGTGGCCTGGGCGCTGAGCATGACCGCGACGAGCAGTTCGAACACGCTCGTATACTCCAGCTCGGTCTGCGGCTGGGGGCGTTCGGCTTGTAAAGCCGAAAAAAACGCTTCGATGTCGCGGGGTTTCATCACCATGGGCAGCGGCGTTGCGACCGCACGGGCCGGATGCCGACTCGATTGAGAGTAGGGTTGACAAAGGATACGCGATGACGGATCAGGCTTCAGCTTCTGCGGTGCGGCTGGCCGAGCGGCTGGCCAACGTCGAGACTTCAGCGATCCGGGAGCTGTTCAAGCTGCTGGGCAAGCCCGGCATCGTCAGCTTTGCCGGGGGCTTTCCAGACGCCGCCCTGTTCGACGTGGAGGGCATCCGCGAGGCGATGCTGGCGGCGCTGGCCACCAACCCGGGCGCAGCGCTGCAATACGGTGCCACCGAGGGCTTCGATCCGCTGCGCGAGCAGCTCGCCGCCTTCATGGCGAGCAAGGGCGCTCAGGCGCTGGCGCCGACCGACCTGATCGTGACCACGGGCAGCCAGCAGGCGCTGGATCTGATCGGCAAGACGCTGGTTTCGCCCGGCGACAAGGTCATCGTCGAGGCACCGACGTTTTTGGCCACGATCCAGTGTTTCCGTCTCTATGGGGCCGAGCTGCTGACGGTGCCCGTGGACGGACAGGGTGCCGACGTGGAGGCGCTGCAGCACCTGATCGAGCTACATCGTCCGAAGTTTGTCTACCTGATCCCCACGTTTGGCAACCCGAGCGGTGCGCAAATGAGCCTGGAGCGGCGCCGGCGCGTGCTGGAACTCGCGGTGCGCACGCGCACGCTGGTGGTGGAGGACGATCCTTACGGCGACCTCTATTTCGATGCTCCCCCTCCACCGAGCCTGCTGGCGCTGAGCCACGAGGTGCCGGGCAGCCGCGCCTGCCTGGTGCACTGCGGCAGTCTGAGCAAGGTGCTCTCCCCAGGGTTGCGCATCGGCTGGATGGTGGCGCCCCCCGAGCTGCTGGCCAAGGCCACGATGTGCAAGCAGTTCAGCGATGCCCACACCAGCACGTTGGCCCAGGCGACGGCGGCGCAATACCTGGCCGCCGGGCGCATGCCGGCGACGCTGCAGCGTGTGCGCCGCATCTATGCCCAGCGCGCCGCCGCGATGGTGCAGGCGCTGCGGCAGGAGCTGGGCGCAGCCATCGATTTCGTGCCGCCGCGCGGCGGGCTGTTCGTGTGGGCGCGCCTGACCGGTGCCAATGGTCGCTCTGCAGACGGCGCGGCTTTGGCACGCCTTGCGATCGAGCACGGGGTGGCCTTTGTTCCAGGGGCGCCGTTCTTCGCCCGTGATCCCGATCCCGCCACACTGCGTCTGAGCTTTGCCACGGTCGATGAGGAGCGCATCCGCGAGGGAGTCAGGCGGTTGGCCAAGGCGCTGGAGCAGGCAGGATGACCCTGCGTGAAAAACAGTTCAACACCGCCGGCCCCAGCAAGCGGGAATTGCACTACCTGCTGGATCCGCTGGCGCGGCTTGACCTGGCGGAGTTTGAGGCACTGGTGGCGGCGGAGCGCTACTTCGTGCTGCACGCTCCCCGGCAGACCGGCAAGACCACGGCGCTGCTGGCGTTGATGGATCACCTGAATACCCAAGGCCGCTACCGCTGCGCCTACGCCAACATTGAAGGCGCGCAAGCCGCCCGTGGTGACGTGGTGGCCGGCATCAGTGCGGCCTGCCACGCCATTGCGCGCAGCATTGAAGACAGCACCGGCGAGCACGCGCTGTACCGCTGGTACCGGCAGGAAGGCGAAAGCATCGAAGCCCGGGATCGCTTGAGCGCCCTGCTGCGGCATTGGAGCCAGATGGACCCGCAGCGCCCGGCGGTGCTGCTGCTGGATGAAGTCGACGCGCTGGTGGGCGACACGCTGATCTCGCTGCTGCGGCAGATCCGGGCGGGCTATGCGCAGCGGCCGCAGGCGTTTCCGCAGACGGTGGTGCTGTGCGGGGTGCGCGATGTGCGCGACTACCGCATCCACAGTGGGGACGGCGAGATCATCACGGGGGGCAGCGCCTTCAACATCAAGGCCAAGTCGCTGCGGCTGGGCAACTTCAGCTTTGAGGAGACTCAGGCGCTGTGGCGGCAGCACACCGAGGCCACCGGCCAGCGGTTTGAGGAGGCGATCTGGGCCGAGCTGTGGGAAGACACGCGCGGGCAGCCCTGGCTGGTCAATGCGCTGGGGCACGAATGCACCTGGAAGGACAAGGAACTGCGCCACCACCGCGAGCAGCCGGTGACGCTGGAGCGCTACAAGGCCGCGCG
>JANWZF010000202.1 GCA_025054905.1 Tepidimonas sp. | reverse complement strand
GGCGCCGGGCTGAGCCGTAGCGCGCGTCTGACGCCGGTGGCGCTGGTGCGTCTGCTGCAATGGGCCTGGCGGCAGCCGTGGGCGCCGGACTACGTGGCGTCGCTGCCGCTGCTGGGGATCGACGGCACCCTGGCGCGCTGGTCTGCGCCCGGCGTGGCCGCGCACCTGAAATCTGGCACCCTGTCTGGGGTGCAGGCCTTGGCGGGCTATGTGCACCGGCCCGATGGCCGCCGCCGCGTGCTGGTGGCGGTGGTCAACCACGAGCGGGCCGAGCGCGCCCGCGATGCCTTGCTGGCGCTGGTGGGGTGGGCGGCCCAGGCACCGGCCTGAGTCGGACTACGGCCCGGTTCAGGGTTCGATCTCGATGCGCCCCGGGCCGTTGGCCTGTGTGGCCTCCAGCGCGCGTTGCGCGGCGATCACCATCTCGGCCGCCAGCTCGCGCAGGTCCTGATCGGCGCGTGGGGCGCGCCCATGCACCCCGATGCTGATCGAGGCCGCGGGCAGCCCGTCGTCGTGCGCCACCGTGGCCAGCTGACGCAAATCCTCGGCCAGCACCAGCGCTCCCGGGACATCGGCGTCGGGCAGCACGATCAAAAATTCGGCCTGCCCCCAGTGTGCCAGCATCTCGTGGGCCCGCAGTCGGGGTGCCAGGCGACGCGCCAGCGCACGCTCCGTGGCCAGGGCGGCGGCATGGCGTTGGTCGGCCTGCACCACCATCACGGTGACGGTGCAGCTGCGTCGCACGGCCACCGAAGCCACCCGCACCAGGTAGTCCAGCGCAGCAGCACGGTTGGGCAGCCCGGTATCGCCGCGGCGCAGCGGCCAGTCCGCAGGCCAGCGCTGCTGCGCCCTGCGCTGGCCGAGCCACGCTCCCAGGGCCAGTGCCAGCGCGGCGGTGGCGATCCAGGCAGCGGCGAGCAACGGGGACATGGCGCTATCGTAGCGGCTCGCCGCCACCCTGCGCCGCCCCTCAGGCCGGCGCTGCGATGGTGAGGTCGACTTCGCCGATGCCCGCGACCCGTCCCTGCAGCCGATCGCCCGGCTGCACCGGCCCCACCCCTTCGGGCGTGCCCGTGTAGATGACATCCCCGGGTTGCAGGTGGTAGTAGCGCGACAGGTCAGCGATCAGTTCCGGCACGCTCCAGATCAGCTGGCTGAGGTCGGCGCGCTGACGCACCGCCCCGTTGACCTCCAGGACGATCTCGCCCTGTTGCAGCACCTGGCCTGGCATCGGCCGCACCGCACCACAGACCGCCGAGCCCTCCACATCTTTGCCCAGACACCAGGGGTGGCCCTTGTCGCGCAGGCGCAGCTGCACGTCACGCCGCGTCATGTCCAGTCCGGCTGCATAGCCGTAAATGAGCTCGGGCGCGCGCTGCAGCGGCACCTGAAAACCGCCGCGGCCCAGCACCACGACCAGCTCCATTTCGTGGTGATAGTTCTGTGTCTCGGGGGGATAGGGCTGCGTGGCGCCGCTGTCCAGCAAGTGCACGGGCGACTTGGTGAAGTAAAAGGGCTGCGCGGTCGCCTTGTCGATGGTGACGCCCATCTCCTGGGCGTGCGCGTGGTAGTTGCGGCCGACGAAGAACAGGCGGTGCACGGGTAGGCGCTCGGCGGTGCCGTGCACGGCCAGCGAGGCCGGCTCAGTCGGGGTCCAGAGGTAACGGGTCATAAGGCAACAGGATGACGATGGGCCAGGGATGGGAAGTGTCTCATGGCGCGCTGCGCGCCACGGCGTCGAGCTCGGGGCGGGCGGGGTCGGGGCGAACTTCGTACAGCCCCAGCTTGCGGTGCAGGGGGCTTTCGTCGGCGATGAACAGAAACGCCGGCTCGCCTGGGCTGCGGTTGCTCAGCGTGGCTGGAGTGTAGCCGGGGATGACGCAGGTGTCGGCCTCGTCGAGCGTGTAGGTGGCCTCGGCGTGGCGGGCGCCCGCCACCGCGTGCACGTGGACCTGGCTGCCGCCTTCGATCTGGTGCAACACCATGGCCGGGGAGCGGGCAGGCAGGGTCAGGGTCTGGCCCGGGCGCAACATCAGCGCGTGCAAGCCCAGGATGTTTTCCGCGTCGGCACCGCGGGTCGGATGCACGTAGGTGACCTGCACCGCCTGCAGCGCGGGCTGGTCGGCCGCCAGGCTCAGCAGCGCCGCGCGGACGTCGCTCCAGGGATAGCGCAGCAGCGGATAGCGCGCATGGCGGCCGCTGGCCGCTTCGAACAGCGGTCGCGGAGCCACGCCCGCGCGCACGTGCGCACACTCGCCGTGGTGCGGATGGGTCGGCTGGCGCGCGCCGGCTTCGTGGTAGCTGGCTTCCAGGAAGAACACCAGCGGCAGATCGAGCACGTCCAGCCACACCACGGGGTCGGTGCCGTCGTGCCCGTGCTCGTGCCACAGCCCGGTGGGGGTCAGGATCAGGTCGCCGCGCGCCATCGGGCATCGCTCGCCGTCGACCGTGGTCCAGGCGCCCGTGCCCTCCACCACCATGCGCACCGCGTTGGGGGTGTGGCGGTGGCTGGGGGCCCATTCCCCAGGCAGGAGCAGTTGCATGCCCAGATAAATGGCGGCGCTGGCCTGCATCGCGTCCAGCCCATGGCCGGGATTGGCCAGCACCAGCACGCGGCGTTCGGCCTTCTCGATAGGCGTAAGCTCGCCGGCGCGCAACAGCAGCGGGCGCAGGTCGCGGTAGGCCCAGTGGGTCGGTTGGGTGCGCTGCGCCGGCCGCTGCGGCGGCAGCAGCGCGCGCAGGCTGGGCCACAGCGGCACCAGGTTGCGCGCGCTGAGCGCCTGCCGGTAGTCCGGTGGGAGTTCGTCCAGGGTTCCGAGGGGGTGCATCGTGGCGGGCTCCTGCGGTGGTGGGGTCAATGGGGGGTGGCCAGGCAGCGTTCCACGGTCCACCCGTAGAGCCACTCCAGCGCATCGTAAAAGCGCTGCGGGCTGCGCCCCTGCCACAGCTGATTGCGCACCAGCCGCTCGACCCCCTTGGCGTGGTAGAGGCGGCCCATCTCGCGGCTGGACAGCACGATGCGCGCGGTGCGCGCGATGCGCGAGCGCTGGTACAGGTCCAGCGCGCGGCCCCAGTCGCCGTCGTGCACGCGCAGCGCTTCGCCCAGCGTGACAGCGTCTTCCATGGCCATGCAGGCGCCCTGCGCCATGTACTGCGTGGTCGGATGGGCCGCATCGCCCAGCAGCGTGACGCGGCCAAAACTCCAGCGCTCGATCGGGTCGCGGTCGGCCGTGGCCCAGCGCTTCCAACTCTTGGGCAGGTCGATCAGCCGCCGCGGCAGCGGGTGGATGTCCTGAAAGTAGCTTTGCACCTCTTCGCGGCTGCCTTCGGTGACGCCCCACTCCTCGGGCTGGCGGCTGTGGAACGTGACCACGACGTTGTACTGCTCGCCGCCGCGCAGCGGATAGTGCACCAGGTGGCAGTTGGGGCCCGCCCAGAGGCTGGCGGCATTCCACTTGAGTTCGTCGGGAAACTCGGCCTTGTCCACCACCGCGCGGTAGACCACGTGGCCGGTGACGCGCGCCGGATCGCCGACATACTGCGCACGCACCACCGAGCGCACGCCATCGGCGCCGATCAGCGCCTGGCCGCGCCAGCGTTGGCCGCGCTGGTCTTCCACCGTCACCCCGCGTTCGTCCTGCTCCACGCGCACGATGCGCGTGTCGGTGTGAAAGCGCACGCGCTCGCTGGCCTGCACCCCCTCCAGCAGCGAGGTGTGCACGTCCACCCGGTGGATCACCGCATACGGGTTGCCAAAGCGTGCGCGAAACCCGGCCCCGGTGGGCACCCGCCCCACCAGCGAGGCGTCCAGCGCGTCGTGCATGACCAGCTCGTCGATGTAGACGGCGCGCGCGCGGGCACGCTCGCCGACGCCCAGCGCATCCAGCGCCGAAAAGGCGTTGGGGCCGAGCTGGATGCCGGCGCCGATTTCGCCGATCTGGGCGGCCTGCTCGAACACGCGCACGTCGTAGCCCAGTCGGGCCAGGGCCAGCGCGGCGGCCAAGCCGCCGATACCGCCGCCGGCCACCAACACCGGCTCGGTCGAAGTCGTCTGAAGGCTCATCGGTCGTCTCCTCGGGGAGGGTGGCGGTCAATAGTTAGTATACTGATGATTAGTGTAGTGTCGAGTCCACAGCGCACCATTCGGGTTTACCCTAGGGGATGGGCGCACCGGGGTGGCAGCCCGGACAATCGGGCCATGGCCGATGCTCCCCACGTGGACCTCAACGCCCAGCCTGGGCACGTCATTCGCCGTCTGCACCAGATCGCCGTTGGTATCTTCCTGCAAGAGACCGCCGAGCATGGCATCACCCCGGTGCAGTACGCGGCGCTGCAGGCGGTGCACAACGAACCGGGTCTTGACCAACGCACGCTGGCCAGCCGCATTGCGCAGGACACCTCCACCACTGCCGGCGTGGTGGAGCGGTTGCAGACGCGGGGCTGGTTGCAGCGCCAACCCGATCCGGCGGACCGGCGCGCGCGTCGCCTGAGTCTGACGGCTGCCGGGCGCGAGCTGTTGGCGGCGGTGGTGCCGGCGATGCAGCGCGCGCAGGCCCGCATGCTGGAGCCGCTGCAGCCCGCCGAGCGGGCGCAATTCATGGCCCTGTTGCAACGCGTGGTGCAATACAACAACGCGCACAGCCGCGCACCGGCCGGTCCGCGCCGGCGCACGGTGGGGCACAACGGGTGCGACAATCAGGCTCCATGAGCACCGACGACGTCCACGAACTGATGCAAACCCTGGGCCGCCAGGCGCGCGCCGCGGCCGGGCAGATGGCGCGCGCCAGCGCCGCCGCCAAAAACGCCGCGCTGCGCACGCTGGCGGCGCGGCTGCGCGAGCAGACCGATGCGCTGCTGCAGGCCAATGCGCACGACGTGGCGCGCGCCCGCGCCGCGGGCCTGAGCGAGCCGATGGTCGATCGCCTCAAGCTCACGCCCAAGGTCATCGAAACCTGCGCCCAGGGCTGCGAGCAACTCGCCGCGATGCCCGACATCATCGGCGAGATCATCGGCCTGCAGCAGCAGCCCAGCGGCATTCGCGTCGGTCAGATGCGCGTGCCGATCGGCGTCTTTGGCATGATCTACGAGAGCCGGCCCAACGTCACGATCGAGGCGGCCAGCCTGTCGATCAAAAGCGGCAACGCCTGCATCCTGCGCGGGGGCTCCGAAGCGATCGACTCCAACCGGGCGCTGGCTGCGCTGGTGCAGCAGGCGTTGGCGGGCGCCGGCCTGCCGCCCGAGGCGGTGCAGCTCGTGCCCACCACCGACCGTGAGGCCGTCGGCCGGCTGATCGCGATGCCGCAGTACGTGGACGTCATCATCCCGCGCGGCGGCAAGAGCCTCATCGAGCGCATCAGCCGCGAGGCCAAGGTGCCCGTCATCAAGCACCTGGATGGCAACTGCCACACCTACGTCGACGATCCGTGCGACCTGGACATGGCCGTGCGCGTGACCGACAACGCGAAGACGCAAAAATACAGCCCCTGCAACGCCACCGAAAGCCTGCTGGTGGCGCGTGGGGTGGCGGCAGCGTTTCTGCCGCGCATCGGGGCGGTGTTTGCGGCCAAGGGGGTCGAGATGCGCTGCTGCCCTGAGGCCAAGGCTCTGTTGAGCGCCGTGCCGGGCGCGGTGCTGAAGGATGCCACCGAGCAGGACTGGTTCGAGGAATATCTGGCGCCGATCATCAGCATCAAGGTGGTGGCCGGGCTGGACGAGGCGATCGACTGGATCAACCGCTACGGCAGTCACCACACCGACGCCATCCTGACCACAGACCACCGGCACGCGCAGCGCTTTTTGCGCGAGGTCGACTCCAGCAGCGTGATGGTCAACGCCAGCACCCGCTTTGCCGACGGCTTCGAGTACGGACTGGGCGCGGAGATCGGCATTTCCACCGACAAATTCCACGCCCGCGGCCCGGTGGGGGTGGCGGGGCTGACCTCGCTGAAGTACGTGGTGCTGGGCGAGGGCGA